>NZ_JBHVYE010000004.1:0-151212 GCF_042881135.1 Streptomyces sp. NPDC058284 | reverse complement strand
CACCCCACACACCCCGGTGCCGCGCCCGCGGTGGGGGGCGTTGTGGTGGTGTTGGGTGGCCGCCCCGGGGGGGTGCGCGGGGGGGGGGGCGCGGGGGGGGGGCCGGCCCGGCACGGCGTACGGATCACCCGGCGTCGGCCCCGGTCAGGCCACGTCGAACCGGTCGAGGTCCATGACCTTGGCCCACGCCGCGACGAAATCGTGCACGAACTTCTCCTTCGCGTCGTCGCTCGCGTACACCTCGGCGAGCGCGCGCAGCTCGGAGTTGGACCCGAAGACGAGGTCCGCGCGGCTGCCGGTCCACTTGAGCTCGCCGGTGGCCGCGTCGCGGCCCTCGAAGGTGTCCTGCGCCTCGGACGTCGACTTCCACTGCGTGCCCAGGTCGAGCAGGTTCACGAAGAAGTCGTTGGTCAGGGTGCCGGGGCTCGTGGTGAGCACGCCGAGCTTGGACCCCTGGTGGTTCGCGCCCAGGACGCGCAGGCCGCCCACGAGGACGGTCATCTCCGGGGCGCTCAGGGTCAGCAGGTTGGCCCGGTCGAGCAGCAGGTACTCGGCGGACAGCCGGTTGCCCTTGCCGACGTAGTTGCGGAACCCGTCCGCGCCGGGCTCGAGCGCGGCGAACGACTCCACGTCGGTCTGCTCCTGCGAGGCGTCGACGCGGCCCGGCGTGAAGGGCACCTCGACCTCGAAGCCTGCGTCCTTGGCGGCCTGCTCGACCGCCGCGCCGCCGGCGAGCACGATCAGGTCCGCGAGCGAGACCTGCTTGCCGTCGGTGCGGGCCGAGTTGAAGGACTCCTGGATGCCCTCCAGGGTGCTCAGGACCGTCGCCAGCTCGTCGGGGTTGTTGACCTCCCAGCCGCGCTGCGGCTCCAGGCGGATGCGCGCGCCGTTGGCACCGCCGCGCTTGTCGCTGCCGCGGAAGGAGGAAGCCGCCGCCCACGCGGTGGACACCAGCTGGGACACCGACAGGTCAGAGCCGAGGATCCGCGCCTTGAGGGCGGCGACGTCCTCGGCGCCGACGCGCTCGTACGCCGCCTCGGGCAGCGGGTCCTGCCACAGCAGCGTCTCGCTCGGGACCTCGGGGCCGAGGTAGCGCACGACCGGACCCATGTCGCGGTGGGTGAGCTTGAACCAGGCTCGCGCGAAGGCGTCGGCGAACGCCTGGGGGTCCTCCTTGAAGCGGCGCGAGATCGGCTCGTAGACCGGGTCGAGCCGCAGCGAGAGGTCGGTCGTCAGCATCGTCGGGGCGTGGGTCTTCGACGCGTCGAACGCGTCGGGCACGGTGCCCGCGCCCGCGCCGTCCTTCGGCCGCCACTGGAAGGCGCCCGCGGGGCTCTTGAACAGCTCCCACTCGTAGCCGAAGAGGATCTCGAAGAAGCTGTTGTCCCACGTGGTCGGGGTGTCGGTCCAGATGCCCTCGAGCCCGCTGGTGATCGCGTCGGCACCGACGCCGGTGCCGTGCGTGCTGCGCCAGCCGAGGCCCATCTGCTCCATCGGGGCGGCCTCGGGGTCGTCGCCGACCGCGTCGGCCGGGCCCGCGCCGTGGGTCTTGCCGAAGGTGTGGCCGCCCGCGATCAGGGCGACCGTCTCCTCGTCGTTCATCGCCATCCGGCGGAACGTCTCGCGGATGTCGCGGGCCGCGGCGATCGGGTCCGGAGTGCCGTTCGGGCCCTCGGGGTTGACGTAGATGAGGCCCATCTGGACCGCGCCGAGCGGGTTCTCCAGTTCGCGGTCGCCGGTGTAGCGCTCGTCGCCGAGCCAGGTGGTCTCGGGGCCCCAGTAGACGTCCTCGTCGGGCTCCCACACGTCCTCGCGGCCGCCGCCGAAGCCGAAGGTCTCAAAGCCCATCGACTCCAGGGCCACATTGCCGGTGAGGACCAGGAGGTCGGCCCAGGACAGGCTCTGGCCGTACTTCTTCTTGACCGGCCACAGCAGCCGCCGGGCCTTGTCGAGGCTGGCGTTGTCCGGCCAGCTGTTCAGCGGGGCGAAGCGCTGCTGGCCTGCGCCTGCGCCGCCGCGCCCGTCACTGATCCGGTACGTGCCTGCGCTGTGCCAGGCCATCCGGATCATGAACGGGCCGTAGTTGCCGAAGTCGGCGGGCCACCAGTCCTGGGAGGTCGTGAGCACCTCGGCGATGTCCCGCTTCACGGCCGGGAGGTCCAGGGACTTGAAGGCCTGCGCGTAGTCGAACTCCTCGCCCAGCGGGTTGGCCACGGCGGGGTTCTTGGCGAGGATCTTCAGGTTGAGCCGCTCCGGCCACCACTGCCGGTTCCCGCCGCCCTGGGTCGGGTGTGCCGCGCGCGCGACGGGGCAACCGCTCCCTGTCTCCTCCGGCTTGGGGTCGGTGACGATCGCGTCGTGGTTCTCAGTCATGGGAATCCTTCCGGAGGGGGCGGATCGCGGTGCTCTGGAGCTGAGGGTGGTGGAACAGTCGGGGGCACAGGTCCGACCGACCGCTCGCGATGCGTGCGGCGCGCGAGCCGCGGATCCGGATGCCGGGCCCGAGGAGCCCGTCTCCTGAAGTCACGTGTAGTTCCCAGCTGTTGCCCTGTCCCTTGGCCGGCAGCCGGAACCGATCCTACGATGGACCGAATCCAAGTCAATACGGCAGACAAGTCAATACGACAGACAGGCGCGCGCACCTTCCACCGTCGGACCGAGCACAGATAGGGCTGGTGTCATGAGTGACCTGCTGCAACGCCTTCGCGGACGCGGCTGGCGGATGACCGCCCAACGCCGCGTGGTCGCCGAGGTGCTCGCCGGCGACCATGTGCACCTGACCGCCGACGAGGTGCTCGCCCAGGCCGCGCTCCTGCTGCCGGAGATCTCGCGCGCCACCGTCTACAACACCCTGGGCGAGCTCGTCACGCTCGGCGAGGTGGCCGAAGTGGCCGTCGACGGCCGTGCCAAACGCTATGACCCGAACGCTCACCGGCCCCACCAGCACCTGGTGTGCTCGGGCTGCGGCGCCATCCGGGACGTCCGTCCCGACGGCGATCCCCTGGCCGACCTGCCGCCCGCCGAGCGTTACGGCTTCACCGTCTCGGCGGCCGAGGTGACGTTCCGCGGGCGGTGCCCCGACTGCGCCGGCGGCTGACCGGTGCTCATTCCAGCCGCGAGCGTGGTGCCGTCGGAGGGGTCGATCAGGAGGAAGGAGCCCGTCCGCCGGGAGTCGGCGTAGGAGTCCAGCGCGACCGGTTCGGCGGTGCGGACCCTGACGCGGCCGATGTCGTTGGCGACGAGCCGGCCGGGGGCGGGGTGCTGGGAGAGGTCCGCCAGGGTAAGCCGCGAAGGAATCTCCTTGACGACGGCCTTGACGGTGCGGGTCGTGTGCTTGAGCAGGACGCGCTGGCCGACGGTGAGAGGAGCGTCGGCGACGTGGCAGACGGTGGCCTCGACGTCCTGGCTGCCGACGGGCACCGCACCGCTGGGCACCAGGAGGTCGCCGCGGGAGATGTCGATGTCGTCGGCGAGGAGAAGGGTGACCGACTGGGGAGCGCGGGCGACGTCGACGGCGGTGCCGAGCGCGTCGATGCCGGTGATGGTGGAGGTACGTCCGCAGGGCAGCACGGTGACGGATTCGCCGACGCGGAACGCGCCGACGGCGATCTGTCCCGCGTATCCGCGGTAGTCGGGGTGCGTCCTGCTCCGTGGGCGGATGACGTACTGCACCGGGAAGCGGGCGTGGCAGGTGGCCGGGTCGTCGCCGACCGGAACGGTCTCCAGGTGTTCCAGGACGGTGGGGCCGCGGTACCAGTCCATGTACGCGGAAGGGTCGACCACGTTGTCGCCGGCGAGGGCGGAGACGGGGATGGCGGTGACGTCGGGGATGCCGAGTTCCGTGGCGTAGGTGGTGAACTCGTCGGTGATGGCGGCGAAGACGGGTTCGGCGTAGTCGACCAGGTCCATCTTGTTCACCGCGAGGACCACGTGCGGGACGCGCAGGAGGGCGGCGACGGCGGCGTGGCGGCGGGTCTGCTCGACCACGCCCTTGCGCGCGTCGACCAGGATGACGGTCAGTTCCGCGGTGGAGGCACCGGTGACCATGTTGCGCGTGTACTGCACGTGCCCTGGCGTGTCGGCGAGGATGAACCGGCGCCGGGTGGTGGCGAAGTAGCGGTAGGCGACGTCGATGGTGATGCCCTGCTCCCGCTCGGCCCGCAGGCCGTCGGTCAGGAGTGCCAGGTCGGGCCCGGCGTCGCCGCGACTGCGCGAAGCCCGCTCGACGGCCTCCAGCTGATCGGTCAGGATCGACTTGGAGTCGTGCAGCAGCCGCCCCACCAAGGTCGACTTGCCGTCGTCGACGGAACCGGCCGTGGCCAGCCGGAGTGTCCCGGTGGCGGCGGCAGCGGCGCCGACGCCCGTGGGGTTGCTGCTGCGGATGCTGGTGGTGGTGCTGGTGCTGGTGGTCATGTCTAGAAGTACCCCTCGCGCTTGCGGTCTTCCATCGCGGCCTCGGACAGCTTGTCGTCGGCGCGGGTCGCGCCCCGTTCGGTCAGCCGGGACGCGGCGATCTCCGCGATGACCTGCTCCAGGCTCGTCGCGTCGGAGTCGACGGCGCCGGTGCAGGACATGTCGCCCACCGTGCGGTAGCGCACCAGGCGCTTCTCGACCGGCTCGTCGGCGCGCGGCCCGCCCCACTCCCCGGCGGTCAGCCACATCCCCGAGCGCCGGAACACCTCCCGCTCATGGGCGAAGTAGATGCTCGGCAGCTCGATGTCCTCGCGGGCGATGTACTGCCAGACGTCCAGCTCGGTCCAGTTGGAGAGCGGGAAGACGCGGACGTGCTCGCCGGGCGCGTGCCGGCCGTTGTAGAGCTGCCAGAGCTCGGGGCGCTGGCGGCGCGGGTCCCACTGCGAGAACTCGTCCCGCAGCGAGAACACCCGCTCCTTGGCCCGCGCCTTCTCCTCGTCGCGCCGCCCGCCGCCGAACACGGCGTCGAACCGCTCACTCTGGATCTTCTCCGTCAACGGCACGGTCTGCAACGGGTTGCGGGTGCCGTCGGGGCGCTCGCGCAGCTTGCCCGCGTCGATGTACTCCTGCACGGAGGCCACGTGCAGCCGCAGCACGTACCGCTCCACGACCCGGTCGCGGTAGTCGATCGCCTCGGAGAAGTTGTGCCCGGTGTCCACGTGAAGGAGCGCGAACGGCACGGCCGCGGGGGCGAACGCCTTCAGCGCCAGGTGCAGCATGACGATCGAGTCCTTGCCGCCGGAGAAGAGGATCACCGGGTTCTCGAACTCGCCCGCGACCTCGCGGAAGATGTGCACCGACTCGGATTCCAGAGCGTCCAAGTGGCTCAGCGCGTAAGGCTTCTCGGGCACCTGCGGCGGCGAAGACACGCTGGTCGTCATGCCAGATCCCTCTCGATGAGCAGCGCGTACAGCACGGCTGCGGACTCCTGCACGGTCTGGTCCTGCGACGCGATCCGCAGGTCCGGCGACTCGGGCTCCTCGTACGGGTCGTCGACACCGGTGAGCCCGGATATCCCGCCCGCCGCCTGCTGGGCGTACAGGCCCTTCACATCGCGTACGGAGCACACCTCGACCGGCGTCGCGACATGCACCTCCACATAGGCGGTGCCCTCGCGGCGGTGCCGTACGCGCACCGCCTCCCGGCTGTCGGCGTACGGCGCGATCACCGGTACGAGGACGGTCACTCCGTGCGAGGCGAGCAGTTCGGCGACGAAGCCGACGCGCTGTACATGGGTGTCCCGGTCCGCGCGGGAGAAGCCGAGGCCCGCCGAGAGGAACGTACGGGTCTCGTCCCCGTCGAGCACCTCGACGCGGCGGCCCTCGCCCCGCAGGCGCTCCGCCAGCGCGTACGCGATCGTGGTCTTCCCTGCGCTCGGCAGACCTGTCAGCCAGACTGTCGCGCCGGCATCGGTGATGGGCATGCGGCTACCAGCCGATCGAGCGGTAGAAGGCGGCGTACCGCCGGAACACGTCGTCCCCGACGGGCGGCCACGACAGTCCTGCCCCGGCCGCCAGCCGCTCGGCCCGTTCCCTGCCCACCGCGGCCGGGTCCTGCCGGAACAGATCGGCCAGGCTCTCCTTCACCAGCAGTCCGCCGTCACCGGTGTCGGCGTCGGCACCGGTGGGCGGGGGGAGCAGGGCGAGGGCGCGTACCAGGTCGCGGTCGTCCGGCGCCGCCGCCGACCGGCGCCGCACCTCCTCCCAGAACACCGGGTACGGCACCTGGGTGAGGCCGAACGTCTCCTGGAAGACGGCCATCAGCGCGTCGAAGCCCACGGCGTGCGGCTGCACCTCATGCAGCCACCCGCGCTCGCCCGTGCGGACGGCGGCGACCACGATCTCGCTGACGCGGTCCACCGGCGTGTAGTCGGTGACGATGGGGCTCGAGAACCACATCCCTGTCCGCAGGCAGGCCTTGACCAGGAGGTCGTGCAGGCCCCAGCGGCTCGGTACGCCCGTCACGGAGTGCGGGGTGACCTCGCCGAAGCGGTGGACGGTGACGGGCAGTCCGCGCGTGGCGGCCTCGGCGAGCAGCCGTTCGGCCACCCACTTCGACTGGCTGTAGCCGTCGCCGGGCACCGCATCGCCCGGCACGGGGCCCTCGGGGATGAATCCGGTGCCGTCCCCCTCGGGGGGAAACACTCCGAGGGTCGAGATGAAGTGCAGGTGCTTGTCGCGGTGGGCCGTGGCGAAGCGGAGGATCTCCAGGGTGCCGTGGACGTTGGCACCCCGGTGGGCGTGGTAGCCGCGGGCGAGGTTGATCATCGCGCCGTTGTGGATGACGGTGTCGGCGCGCTCGGCCAGCTCGGTGAACTCCCCCTCGCCGAGGCCGAGTCGGGGCAGCCGCAGGTCTCCTGGCAGCCCCTTGATCCGCTCCGCGTGGGTCTCGTCCCAGAGGCGGTACTCCCGCAGGTTCGCGACGATCCGCTGCCGGGCGCTCTCGGCGTCGTCCGCCCGTACCAGGCAGTACACGTCGGCCTGTGTGTGCACCAGCAGGTCGTGCAGCAGTTGACCGCCCACGAAGCCGGTGGCGCCGGTCAGCAGCACCTCGCGCGGCGGCGCGGAGGTGGCGGCGGCGGACAGGGGCATGATGTCGCTCGGCAACACGGCGTCGGCGTCGAGCAGTTCCTTGAGCTCGCGGGCCGCTGCGTCGACGGCGCCCTTGTCCGGGGACGGATCGGGGTCGTCACGTCCGGTCAGGAGAGCGGCCTGCTGGTCCACTGTCGGGCGCTCGTACACGTCACGTACCGACACGCGGGTGCCGAACCTCTCGCTCAGGGCGACGGCGAGGCGCTGGGCGCCGAGCGAGTCGCCTCCCAGGTCGAAGAAGTCGGCGCCCGGGCCGACCCGGCCGACCGGCAGGAAGCCCAGCCAGATGGTGCGGACGGCGGCCTCCACGGAGTCCGGCCCTTGGTCCGTGACGTCCGTGACGTCCCGGCCGCTCCGCTCCGGCGCTTCCTGCTGGTCCGGTCCGGCGTCGGGCCGGTGCGCGGCGAGCTGTTTGAGCGCCTTGCGGTCGGCCTTGCCGTTGGGGGTCAGCGGCATGGCATCCAGGACGACGAAGCGGCGTGGCGTCAGGGCGGGCGGCAGGCTCGCGGCGGCGTGCTCCTTGAGCCCGGCGGGCCCGAGTCCGGCGGAGCGTACGGTCACGAAGGCGACCAGCGCCCGGCTTCCGCCCTCTTCGTGCACGACCACTTTGGCTTCCCGCACCTGCGGATGGCGCAGCAGCCCCGCTTCGACCTCCGAAAGCTCGATCCGTACGCCGCCGATCTTGACCTGGTGGTCGAGGCGTCCGACGAACTGGAGGAGTCCGTCGGGACGCTGGTAGCCGAGGTCACCGGTGCGGTAGAGCCGGTCGCCGGGGATGCCGGGGAAGGGGTTGGGCACGAACACGGACGCGGTCTTCGCGGGGTCCTTCACATAGCCGAGGCCGAGACACTCTCCCCCGATCCAGATTTCGCCGGTCTCGCCGGTCTCCACCGGCTCCGCGCGATCGTTCACGATCACCGCGTACGTGTTGTCGATGGGGCGGCCGATCGGCATGGGGTCACGGTCGGCGTCGCCCACGGTGTGGAAGACGCTGCCGATGGATGCCTCTGTCGGGCCGTAGGTGTTGATGAGGTCGACGTCCGGCAGATAGGACCTGAAGGTGTGGATCGCGTCCGCCGTCATCTCCTCGCCGCCGATGAGGAGCCGCCGCAGGGAGCCAAGGCGCTCGATCAGCCGCGGCTCCGCGGTGAGCAGCTCCACCAGCGTGTTGAAGATCGAGGGCACGAAGTCGGTGGTGGTGACGGCGTGCCGGTGGATGACGTCCACGGTCGCCGCCAGGTCGAGGATGCCCGAGCGCTCGGGTATGACCACCCGGCTCCCCGTGGTGAGGGGCCACAGCAACTGCCAGAGCGAGGAGTCGAACTGGTGGCGGCTGTTCTGCAGCACCACCTCGTCCGAGCGGCCGCTGAGCCGGCGGCTCATGTAGGCGAAGCGGTTGAGGAGGCCCCGGTGGACGTTGAGCGTGCACTTGGGCAGCCCGGTGGAGCCGGAGGTGTAGAAGCCGTAGACGATGTCGTCCAGGGTGGCCGGGGGCGCGGCCGGCGGCTCGGTGCCGTGTGCCGGGACGGTGGGCAGGACCGGGAGTGCGGGGATGCCGGGCGGGAGTTTCCTGCCGCCCTCGGAGCAGAGCACGACCTTGGCGTCGAGCGTCCCGATCATCCGGGCGAGGCGGTCGGTGGGACCGGAGTCGTCGACGGGGACGAACGGCGCCGCGAGCTTCATCGCCGCGATCATCGCGAGCGGCAGCTCCACTCCCCCGTCGACGACGAGCGGGACGAAGTCGCCGCGGCCGACGCCGTGTTCGCTCATCCGCCGGGCGAGCGCGTTGGCCCGCTCGTCGAGCTCGCGGTAGGAGAGCGTGAGCGAACCGTGGGTGACAGCGGGCGCCTGCGGTGTCCCGGCCGCCCTGGCCTCGAAGAGCTGCAGGACGGTGCGGTCTCCCGGATCGTCGGCGGATCGCTCCGCAACGCCGCCGCTCGACCGGACTCGATACCGCTCTGACATACCGGAAGCCCCCTTGACGGGCCGCTTCGTGGGCGGCCTACTGTGCCCTGAGTGTTCGGACCGAACCCGAAGTCCCGAACCGGGAATGCGAATCTTGATTCCCCGAATATCCCGGAACAAGGTAAGGCCGCCGCCAACAGCCGCGATACCGTTTGGCGCTTACCGCGTTCGTAAGCACCGTAATTACAGAGGTGGCTCCTTCAGCGACCCGGCCGTCACCGGTGGAACGAACGTTGACGCGGCGAGAACGGGGATACTAATGTCACGGCTCGGTCCGTTCTGGAATTGAGTATCCACTATGCCGACGCACGGCCACGGGGGTAATACGCAGATGGATTTGAAACAACTCAAAGGCCTGCGTGTGGGTCTGCTCACATCCGGCGGGCTCTCCGCCACCGCCGTCGCCGCCTGGCTGGCGGAGAACGGCGTCGACGTGACCTGCTATGTCGCCGACATCGGCCAGCAGGCGCCGCTGCCCGCGGAGGAGCTGGCCGCGTGCCTCTCCCGCTTCGGCCTGAAGTCCCGGGCCGTTGACCTCCGTGCCGAGATGGCCGGCACCGCGCTCGATCTCGTCACGTACCAGGCGACGTACGAGGGTGGCTACTGGAACACCACGGGCGCCTCACGCGCGGTCCTGGTCGGCGGGCTCGGCCCCGTCCTGCGCGCCGACGGGTGCGACGTCCTCGCCCACGGATGCGTGGGCGGCGGCAACGACCAGTCCAGGTTCGCCCGTTACGCGGCGCGCTTCACTCCCGACCTCACGGTGTTCACGCCGTGGACGCGGGCGTGGATGCTGGAGCGGTTCCCGACCCGCACGCACATGAGCACCTACCTGGCCGGCCTCGGCTACCCCGAGGAGCTCACCGACTGGGCGGCGTACTCGGTCGACGGCAGCCTCGCCGGCTTCTCCCACGAGAGCGACGCGCTGGAGTCGCTGACGACCGCGCCCGCTTCGGTGAAACCGCTGATGACGGTGTGGCCGCAGGACGCGGCCGCCGAGCCCGAGACGTTCACGGTCCGCTTCGAGGGCGGGCGCCCCGTGGCGATGGACGGGACGGCGGTCACCCCGCTGGACGCGATGCTGCGGGCCAACGAACTCGGCGGCCGGCACGGGATATCGCTGCGCGCCGTGGTCGAGAACCGCGTGAACGGAACCAAGTGCCGCGGCGTGTACGAGGCGCCCGGCCTCGACGTGCTCGGGCCCTGCCTCGACGCGCTGTACCAGGCCTGCCTCGACAAGCCCTCGACCGCCCTGCTGCGCAGGCTGTCCGCCACGCTCGGCACCGCCGTCTACGAGGGACGCTTCCACGACGCGACGGGACGGGCGGCGGCGAGCGGCGTCGACCACCTCGCGGCCGGCGTGAGCGGAACGGTCGAAGCGACGCTGTACCGGGGCAACGTCCAGGTCCAACGGCTGCTCGACCTCGCGGACGCGCCCGGAACGGCACGCCAGACGCGCTTCACGCACGGCGGCCACCACTGGATCACGCAGGCGGGGCAGGGCGCCGCCGGCTGAGCCGCCCGTACAGCCACCCGCGAAGGGAGGGGGCAGGGAGTCGATCTCCCTGCCCCCTCCCTTCGGTGCTTCTGGCCGGCCCCTACTGGGACCAGGCCGTCGGCGTCCGGTCCCAGCGGTGCCGGCGCAGCTCGGCGTACAGCTCCGGCGACAGCGGCTCCGCCCCGCTCACCCCGAGGTTGGCCGCGACGTGCCGGACACTGCGCATGCCCGGGATCACGGTGCTCACGGCCGGATGCTGGAGGATGAACCGGAGCGCGAGCTCGGGCATCGTCATGTCCGCGGGCACCACCTCCTTGAGGCGGTCCGCGTGGTCGACGCTCGCGTGCAGGTTCTCCGGTACGAAGTACGAGCTGCGCCAGTCGTCCTCGGGCCAGGTCGTCTCGTGCGTGAGAGTGCCGGTCAGGGTGCCCTCGTCGAAGGGCACCCGGGCGATGACGGCGATGTCCCGCTCCTGGCAGGCGGTGAACAACTCGTCTTCCGGGGCCTGGTCGAAGATGTTGTAGATCACCTGGACCGCGTCGATGAGCCCGGTGTCGAGCGTCTTCAGGACGTTGGTCGGCTCCCAGCGGTTGACGCTGATGCCCACCCCCTTGACGACTCCCTCGTCCTTCAGCCTGCGGATGGGGTCCTGCCAGCGCGGATCGTCGGCCCAGCCGTCCTCCCACACATGGAACTGGAGCAGGTCGATCGATTCCGTGCCCAGCCCTTCGAGGCTCTTGCGGGTGTATTCGAGGATGTGGTCCTCGGGAAATACATCGGCGAGCCTGGAGTCCCGCGTGGACGGAAAGTTGCGGTCCTTCGGTGGGATCTTCGTGGCGACGTAGAGCCGCTTTTCCTGGTGCCTCTTCAGCAGCCGGCCGAGCAATTCCTCACTGTGGCCACGACCGTAGATCCACGCCGTGTCGAAGAAATTGCAGCCGAGCCGGATGCTCTCGTCGAGCGCCTCCTGGCCGGTCGCGTCATCGGCGCCCGACCAGCCGCCTTCACCCCCGGCTATTCCCCACATTCCATAGCCGACTTCGCTGACCTGATACCCGAGCCTGCCGAAGCGTCGGTACTCCACTGTTCAACCTCGTTTCCGCTTGTCACTGATTCGCTGCCGCGTCCACGTCACTTCGTCTCGCGCACGATGGCCTCCAGGGCCCGCACCATCGACTCTCCGATCCTGGGCGCGAGAGTCGCGGACGCCTCCGCGTGGTCCACCCGGATGTTCACCTCGTAGGACATCCGCTGCGGAAGCCGGTTGACCTCGACGAGTACCGGGAAGTTCGTGCGGTCGGCGAAGCTCCACCGGTCGGCGCTGATACCGCGCAGGGTGTCGACTTGGTCGAAGACGTGGAAGTCCGTGTAGTTGAACATCGCCTCGAAGGGGGCGTGTCCCAGGTCCTTCTGTATCCGGGCCAACGGGTAGGTGCGGTGGGCCAGATGGTCGCGCTCCGCGTCGAAGGCCGCCTGTACCAGCTCCGACCAGGTGTCGTGCTCCACCTGTACGCGCACCGGCAGCACGTTGAGGAACACACCGAGTACCAGGTCCGCCCCCTCCGACTCCGGTCGCCCGTTCCCGCACAGGCCGCTCACCACGTCCTCGGTGCCGCAGACTTCGCCCATCGCCCACAGGTGGGCGGCCAGGAAGACGCTCTTGACCGGCACTCCCAGTACGGCCGAGGCCCGTTGCACCCCCACGGCCAGCGCGTCGGGCAACTCCTGTACCAGCACCGCCGCTTCAGGGTCGTCGGCGCCGGAGGCCGCCGGGAGCACGAGCGGCTCCATGCCCTTCAGCAGCTGCGTCCAGTACGTGCGCGACGCGGCGTCCCGGGCGGCGCTCTGCTCGGCCGCCACGAAGTCCCGGTAGCGGACCCGCGGCATCGGTTCGAGCCCCGGCCCCTCGTGCCCCAGACGCCGCTCGTACTCGACCAGTACCTCGGTAGCGAGCCGCGCGAAGCTCCAGCCGTCAAGGAGGACGTGGTGCACGGACAGGGAGAGGTGGAAGGAGCCCGGGGAGAGGACGCCGACGTGGACGCGGAGCAGCGGGGCCTTCGTCTCGTCGAAGGAGGTCGCCGATTCCCGCTGCCACCAGTCGTCCAGGGCCCTGCGCTGCTCCTCCTCGGTGAGGCCGCTCAGGTCCTGTGTCTCCAGGGGGACGGTCGCCGTGCCGTGCACCAGTTGCAGGGGCTCGCGGTACTCGGCGAGTTCGAAGGAGGTGCGGAGCATCTCGTGGCGGTCGACGAGCGCGGCCACCGCGTCCCGCAGGGCTTCTTCGCGCCACGGGCCGCGCACCCGTACGCTGGTCAGATCGTGGTAGAGCCGCGGATCGTCGCTCAGCTCACAGTGGTACAGGATGCCCAACTGGAGCGAGGACAGTGGGTAGGCGGCCTCCACGCCCGCGGGCACGAACGCGGGGTCGAGGTCGGCCAGCGTCGTCGTGAGCGCGGCGCCCTCCGGCGGCTCCTGAGCGGTCGGTGCGTCACAAGCGCCCACGGCCTCACGGGCCAGCTCACCGAGCGTGGGGTGCAGGAAGACGTCCTCCACGCTGATCTCCAGGCCTGCCGCGCGTGCCTCGGCGACCAGCCGGATCGCCGTGATCGAATCCCCGCCGAGGCTGAAGAAGTTGTCGTCCGCCGCGATGCGGTCGCGCCCCAGCACCTGGGACCACACCGCACGCAGCTGTTCGAGGCCCGGCTCCCGTCCGGCCGTCACCCCCGGCGTGCCCGAGTTCGTCATGTCCTCGCCCCTCCCCTTACGTCCTGACCGCGCAGGACCGCATCCGGCCGTACGACCGCCTCTGAAACCACCGCTGTCCAGCGGTCGAGCAAGTTCTCCACGGTGCCACGCGCGAAGAGGTCGGTGCTGTATTCGACGGTAGTCACCATCTCCCCCGCCACCTCCTCGATCTCCAGCGTGAGATCGAACTTCGCGGTGCCGTTGTGCAGCGGCACCGGTGTGGCCCGCACTCCCGGGATCCTGGCCTCGGGGCGCCGCGGCCCCTGATAGGCGAGGGCCGCCTGCACGAGCGGGGGCACGGAGAGCACCCGTTCGGTGACGAGTTCGCGCACCAGCCGGTCGAAGGGGACGTCCTCGTGCTCGATGGCGTCGAGCACCTGCCCGTGGGCGAGGCGCAGCGCGTCGCGGAAGGAGCGGGCGCCGCGGAAGTCGAGCCGCAGGACGACCGTGTTCACGAAGAAGCCGATGACGTCCTCGAAGTCGGGCCCCGGCCGGCCCGCCGCGGGCGAGCCGATCAACAGGTCGTCCTGCCCGCCGAGTTCGCTCAAGGCGGCGCCGAGCGCGGTCAGGACCACGCAGTACGGGGTAGTCCCCTCCTCCCGTGCGAGCCTGGTGACCGCGGCGAGGAGACCGTCCGGGGTGTTCCGCGAGAGGCGGTGTCCGCCGAAGCTCATGGCCTTGGGCCGTGGGTGGTCCGTGGGCAGCCGCAGGACTGTCGGCGCTCCGCGCAGCCGTTCCACGACGTCCTTGACGACGGTGTCGGTCGCGAAGGTGTCGCCCGGGTCGTGCTGGAGGGCGATGAAGTCGCGGTATCCGGTGGCGGGTTCGTGCCACGGCGGTGTCTGGCCCACGCGGCGCGCAGCGTAGGCGGTTGCGAGGTCCCGGTCGAGAACGTCGCTGCTCACCCCGTCGGAGACGATGTGGTGGGTGACCACGGCAAGCAGGTGGTCATCGGGCGCCACCTTGAAGAGCGCGGTGCGCAGCAACGGGGCGCTCGCCAGGTCGAACGGCTGTCGCGCCAGCTCCTCGGCCCGTGCCAGCGCGGCCTCCGCGCCGTGCCGCTCCGCGCTCAGGTCGATGACCGCCAGCGGCACCATCACGTCCCGCGCGATCTCGGCGGTCAGCCGGCCATCCCGGAAGTGGAAGGAGGTGCGCAGCCGCTCGTGCCGTTCGACGACGTCCCCGAGCGCGAGCCGGAGCGCGGTGACATCGAGGTCGCCGTGCAGCCGCAGCGCGCTGGGCACGTTGTACGCGACGCCTGCCGCCTGCCTCAACTGGCCGAGGAACCAGAGGCGTTGCTCCCCCGGCGAGACCGCGTCCAAGGGGGCGGTGGTCCTGCGTACCGGGGGCGCCGCGGGCGGGCCGCCGCGGACCAGTGCGGCGACACCCTGGACCGTGCCGGCCGCCAGGAACTCCCGAGCGGCCACGCGCGTCCCGTACTCCCGCTCCATGCGGCCGAGCACCCGGGCCATGTGCAGGGAGTCGCCGCCGAGGCCGAGGAAGTCGTCGGTCCGCCCCACCCGGGGGACGCCGAGCACCTCGCTCCACAGGGCCGCCAGCCGTTCCTCGTCCGCTCCGACGGGGTGTACGTAGGGGCCCTGGCGGACTTCCGTTTCGGGCAGGGGCAGGGCCTTGCGGTCCAGCTTTCCCTGGGCGGTGACCGGCAGGGCGGGCAGCGGGACGTACGCCGAGGGGATCGCGTAGTCGGGCAGGGAGCGCGCGGCCAGCGCGCGCAGCCGCTGCGGATCGGCGTCCCCGACGATGTAGGCGACCAGCCGAGCGGGACCGGTCCCGGTGACCACGGGCACCACGGCGCACTCCCGTACGGCCGGGTCCTGGGCGAGTGCCGCCTCCGCCTCGGCGGGCTCGACGCGGTGGCCGCGGATCTTCACCTGGTGGTCGTCGCGGCCGAGGAACTCGATCGCGCCGTCCGCGTCCCGGCGTGCCAGGTCGCCGGTGCGGTAGAGGCGGCCGCCCGGGTGCGCGGCGAACGGGTCCGGTACGAAGCGCAGTGCGGTGAGGGCGGGCCGGCCCGGGTAGCCGCGGGCCACCGCGAGGCCGCCGATGTACAGCTCGCCGGTCTCACCGGGGCGGCAGGGCGTCATCGCCGCGTCCAGGACGTGTGCCTGGGTGCCGTCGAGCGCGGTGCCAATCGGCAGGGTGCTGCCGGCCGGGAGCCGGACGTCGGCCGGGTAGACGGCGGCGGTGGCCGTGATCGTGGTCTCGGTCAGGCCATAGGCGTTGATCACCGGTACGGCGCTGTGCCTGCGCCAGGCGGCCAGGCCGCGGGTGTGCGTGGTGTCGCTGCCGACGACGAGGAGGCGCAGCTCCGGCGGCAGGGCGCGTGGGCTCTGTTCGAGGTCGGCGCACCACTGTGCCCAGTACGGCGTGGGGAGGTTGGCGACGGTCACCCGGTGCGTGCGGAGGAAGTCCTCCAGGGCGGCGGGTGGCAGCGCGGTGTCGTCGAGGACGACGAGGGAGCCGCCTGCGGCCAGGGTCGGGAAGACCTCCTCGCCGAGCACGTCGAACCCGGGGTTGGTGAACTGGAGCACGCGGTCCGTACGGGACAGTCCGAAGAGCGCCCGTACGGCCTGCGCGTGGTTGGCGAGGGACCGGTGCTCGACGGCCACGGGCTTGGGGCGGCCGGTGGAACCGGAGGTGTGGATGAGGTAGGCGAGGCGGCGCGGGTCGCCGTACGCGTCGCCGTCGGCGGCGTCGGCACCGTCCGTCCCGGCGCGCACGTCGACCACGGGCAGGGCACCGGCGACGGCCTCGGATTCGGCGTACGGCACGCGCCTGCCGTCGGTGAGCAGCAGTCGCGCTCCCGCGGACCGCAGCAGGTACCGGGTGCGGTCCGCCGGCAGGCCGGGATCGAGCGGCAGGTAGGCGACGCCCGCCTTGGCGGTGGCGAGGAGCGCCGTGATGAGTTCCGGACCGCGCGGCATCCGGACGGCGACCACCGGCTCCCCGGCGGGCCCCCCGTCCACGCCGTCGACTCCGTCCGCGTCGTCCATGCCGTCCGCGCCGTCCGCGCCGTCGGCGCACCGCGCGCGCAGCAGCCGTGCCAACGCGTCGGCGCGCTCGTTCAGTTGCCGGTAGCTCACCGAGACGGCGCCCCGGACCACGGCCACGGCGTCCGGCGCGGCGGCGGCCTGAGCCTCGAAGAGCTGGTGGACCAGCGGTTGCGCGTACGTCACTGGGTGTGCTCGCTCCGTCGTCCGTCCGGCCGTCGTGCTCCGTCGGCCGCGCACCGCTCGACCACTTCGCGCACCCGGCCGAAGACCTGCGGTGCCTGGTCGTCGTGCAGGTAGAAGTGGGCGCCGGGAAAGGACAGGTGCCGGAACTCCCCGGTGGTGTACTCCCGCCATTCCTGGACGGCCCCGGCCGTGGCGAAGGCGTCGTCGACGCCCGACATGACGGTGACGGGGGCGCCGATCCGTGTCCTGGCGCGCGGCCGGTAGCTCTCGCCGATCGCCAGGTCCGCGCGCATCACCGACAGGATCAGAGGCAGCAGCTCCGGGTCGGCGAGCACCTCCTCCTTGCTGCCGCCAAGATCACGCATCGCGGCGACCAGTGCGTCGTCGGAGACATCGGAGCGCATCCCCGTGGTGCGGGAGGGCACGGAGGGGGCCGGAGCGCCCGAGACGATCAGGTGCGCGGGCCGGATGCCGTACGTCCGCTCCAGCTCCACCGCCACCTCGAACGCCACCAGGGCGCCCATGCTGTGGCCGAAGAGGATCAGCGGCAGGTCCGTGAACGCCTGGAGCCGGGCGGCTATGTCGTGCGCCAGGGGCTCGCACCGGGTGTGTGCCGGTTCCCTGAACCGTCCGGCGCGGCCCGGGTACTGCACCGCGTGCAGCTCCATGTCCGGGCCCGCCCACAGCGACCACTGCCGGTAGGCACCGGCCGCGCCCCCGGCGTGCGGGAAGGCGATCAGCCGGGCACGGGCCTCCGGCAGCCTGTCGCCCAGGAGCCACCGGTCCACAGTGGCCTCCGTGGTCATCGGGGCAGCGCCGGGGAGCGGTCGGCCGCCTCGGCCGCCATGTCCCGGCGCAGGCTCAGCGGCCGCAGATCGGTCCACACCTCGGCGATGTGCTCCAGGCAGCGCTTCTCCGGCCCGCTGACGCCCATGTCGCGCCAGCCCGCGGGTACTTCGCGGCCCAGCGGCCAGATGGAGAACTGCTCCTCGTCGTTGGCGACCACGCGGTACTGGGGCTCGTTCTCGCGCGCCTCGGCCTCGGGCTGTACGGATGCGGCCATGGACGTCTCCTCGGTTCTCGGTCGTCGTCTGCTCGTGTGCTGGTCTGCTGCTTCGGTGTGCTCAAGTGGTCCGGCGTCACGCGAGGACCGGGTCCGCCCTCCCGGGCCGTGCGGCTCTCAGGGCGATCCGGGCGGTGCGGTAAGCAGCTCCAGGTCGGCCCGGCCCGACAGCCGCAGCCGGCCGGCCTCGCGGAACAGCCCGGCCGATGCCCCCATGCGGACGGCCTCCGTGCGGGCGAGGCGGTAGTGGCGCTGCACCGGCAGCTCCGCGGTCAGGCCGCGCACCCCGCAGACATGCACGGCGCTCGCCGTGACCTCGGCCGCCGTCTCGGCGGCCAGCGCCAGCGCGTCCACCGCGGCGCGCCCGGCGGGCCGGTCCTCGTCGGCGAGCTCGCCCGCCCGGAGCACGGCCAGGCGGACCGTCTCCAACCGGGTCGCCGCTCGCGCCAACGCGAAGGAGACGCCCTGGAAGTCGTGGAGTACGGAGCCGAACTGCTCGCGGCGCAGGGTGTGCGCGCGTGCCGCGGCGTGTGCTCCCTCGGCCAGGCCGAGCAGGTACGCGGCCTGCCGGATGCGGGCACGGGCCGTCAGTTCCGCCCACTGCGCCGGTGAAGGACGGCCCAGTGCGCAGTCGTGCGGGACGAACACGTCGACGCGAGCGCCGAGGCCGTCGGTGGGAAGCAGGGCCGGAACAAGGCCGTCCGCGGTCTTCAGGAACAGCAGCCGGTGGGTGGTGTCCGGCTCGTTCGCGCCGTCGGTCGCGCTGAGTGAAACGGTCCAGCCCCCGTCGGCCGGGTGCGCCGCAAGCGGTTCCGCGGCCCCGAACGAGCCCGCTTCCACGGTGAGTTCACCCGAGCTCAAGCCGTGCAGTACGGTCTCGTGCGCGCCGTCGGCCACACAGAGTCCGACCACGTCGGCAGTGAGCGCCGTCGCCCGGTACGGTCCGCTCAGGGCGGCGCGTCCGAGTTCCTCGCACACCACCAGGGAGCCGGGCAGGCCGAGCCCGAGTCCGCCCGCGTCCGCGGGCACTTCGAATCCGGGCGCGCCGATCTCGACCAGCGCGGGCCAGCCCGGGCAGGACGTGCCGTCCACCGCCGGGGCGCCGTGGACGGCGTCCGCGCCGAGCTTGAGGGCCGCCGTGACCGAGGCGAAGCGGGAGCGCAGTGCCTGCCGGAGATGGCGGGTCAGGGTGTCCTCGGCGGCTTCCGACGCCGCGCCGGTGCCGCCGCTCTCCCCCGCGGCGACGATCTGGAGCATCATCTCGGAGGTCCCGGCCGAGAAGGTCAGGCCGGGCGCCTCCCGGTACGCGGCCTCCAGGGTCGACGCCGCCGCGGCCGGCCGGGAGGAGGGCGGGAGCGTGCTCGCCCATTCCGCCACCGACCCGGCCACTTCGCTGGTGACGTACTTGGCCACGGCCGCGCAGGTGGTGTCGGCCTCGTCGAGTCCGCGCCCGAGCTGCCCGAGTACCCACCAGGTGTGCAGCCGCGCGGCCTCGACCTCGGCACCGAAGCGCCCGCAGCGCTCCATTTCCTCCGGTTCGAGGCCGCCCGCCGTCACGGCCGCGTACCAGGACTCGGCCTTGAGGGAGTAGTCGAGGCCGGTGCGTTCCACGGCCAGTGCCTGGGTGAGCAGCTGCCAGCCCTGGCCGACCCCGCCGACGACGTCGGCGGCCGGGACGCGTACCTCGTCGAGCACCACCCGGTGGAACTGTTCGTCGGCGATCCCCGCGATGGTCTCGCGGCGCACCCCCGGGGCGTCCATGGCCACCATGAAGAGGGTGATGCCCTGGTAGCGCCCGTCGGGGGCACCGGTCCGCGCGGCGCACAGCGCGATATCGGTGACGTCGCTCTTGAGGTTGTACGCCTTCACGCCGCTGAGCAGGAAGTCGTCGCCGTCCCGTACCGCCGTGGTCCGCAGCCCCGCGAGGTCGGAACCGGCCTCCGGCTCCGTGTACAGCACGCTCGCGAAGCTCCGGCCCTCGCCGACGGCGGGCAGGTAGCGCGCCTTGAGCCGCTCGGACCCCGCGTGCAGCAGGAACATCCCGACGATCTGCACGGTGTTGACGTGCAGCGTGTCGGGGACACCGGCCCGCGCGAGTTCCTCGGCGACGATCGAGGCCTCCGCCAGCGTCGCGTCCCGGCCGCCGTACTCCCGCGGCCAGTTGGCGGCCAGCAGACGGCGCCGGCCGAGCGCCCGGTACAGCGGGCGGACGTCCGGTTCCCGGCCGGTGTCCGCCGCGAGCCGCTCCAACTCGGCCCGGACGTCGTCGGCGCCGAGCTCTTCGCGTACGCGGCCGCGGAACGCTTCCTGGTCCGCGGTGAAGCCGAAGTGCATGATGCTGGTCTCTTCTCGATCGTACGGTCCGTGACGCCCGGTCAGCCCTGCTCGTGCGCGACGCCCGCCGCATCGGTGATGTCCGCGGTGCCCGCTTCCATGAGGCGGGTCGCGTCCGCGTCGGACATCCCCTCGATCAGGGCGAGCAGGTCGTCGCTGCCGCTGCTCCGGTCGCGCAGCCGGTCGACGGTCTCCGCGAGATGGGCCACCGTGGGAGAGCGGAAGAACTCCGCGAGGCCGACCCGCACCTGGAAGCGCTCGGACAGCAGCGACATCAGCTGGGCAGCCTGCAGGCTGTTGCCCCCGATGGCGAAGAAGTCGTCGTGCACCCCTACCCGGTCCCGGCGCAGAGTCCGGGCGAAGATCTCCTCGGCGATGACCCGCTCGGTCTCCGTGCGGGGCAGTGTGCCGCCGTTCTCACGCACGGCGGAGCGGTCCGGGTCCGGGTCCGGCAGCGCCCGCTGGTCGACCTTGCCGCTGACGGTGAGCGGGAGCGTCTCCAGCGCGACGAAGAAGGACGGCACCATGTACCCGGGCAGCCGGTCGGCGGCGTGGGCCCGCAGCCGCGCCGGTTCGACCGTCTCGCCCGAGGACGCGGTGTAGGCCACCAGGTGCCGCTCACCCTGCGGGTCCGCCCAGGGCACCACGGCCACCTGGCTGACGCCGGGGCAGGACGCCAACGCCGCTTCGACGTCGCCCAGTTCGATCCGCAGGCCGCGGATCTTGACCTGCTGGTCCTTGCGCCCGACGAAGACGAGACTGCCGTCACGGAGCCTGCGCACCAGGTCACCGGTGTGGTAGAGACGGCCGTCCGCGGTGCTGTCGAAGGGGTCGGCGATCACCTTCTCGCGGGTGAGTCCGGGCTCCCCGAGGTATCCGCGCGTCAACCCCTCGCCGCCCACGAGCAGTTCGCCGACCACACCGTAGGGCACCGGCTCCAGGTGCTCGTCCACGACGTGCGCGACGTGGTTGGCGATGGGCAGCCCGATGGGCGGGGACGCGTCCCAGTGCCCGGGGCACTCGTGGACGACCATGGTGACCGTGCATTCCGTCGGGCCGTACCCGTTGAAGAAGCGGTGTCCTTCGCGGTTCCAGCGGTTCACCAGCTCCCCGGGGAAGGCCTCGCCCCCGACGAAGACGATGCGCAGATCGGGCAGCCGGTCGGGGTCGAGGAGGGCCAGGACCGCGGGCGGCAGGTCGACGACGGAGACGCGCTCCTTCTCCAGCAGCTCCTGCAGCCTGCCGACGTCGAGGCGCACCTCGTCCGCGACCAGGTGCAGTTGCGCGCCGGTGAGAAGCGCGTTGAACATCTCGCCGACGGAGACGTCGAAGTTGGCCGACGCGTAGCCCAGCACGCGGTCGTCGGGGGTGATCTCGAAGAGGTCCCGCATGGCCGCGACGAATCCGATGACCGAGTGGTGCTCGATGAGCACACCCTTGGGGCGGCCGGTCGTGCCGGAGGTGTAGAGGACATACGCGACGTCCCCGGGAGCCACCGCGAAAGCCGGGTCGTCGTCGGCCTCGCCGGACACGGCGTCCGCCAGTTCTTCCAGTACGAGCACGTCGTGGCCGCCGGGCAGGCTCCGGGCGCACTCCTCGTGGGCGAGGACGGCGACCGGCGCGGCATCGTCGAGGATGGACGCCATGCGGGCCTGCGGATAGCCGGGGTCGACCGGCACGTACGCGGCGCCGGACTTGAGCACCGCGAGGACACCCGCGATCAGGTCGGGCGTACGGCGCAGACACAGCGCGACCCGCTCACCGGGCGCCGCGCCGCGGGCCCGCAAAACCCGGGCCAGCCGGTTCGCCCGCCGGTTGAGCTCGGCGTAGGTGAGCCGCTCGGCGTCGGCGACCAGGGCGACGGCGTGCGGCGTCGCCCGTACCCGCTCCTCGAACAGCGCGGGGACGGAGAGGTCGGGGACGGCGAGGGCGGGCCCGTTCCACCGGGTCACCATCTCCTTGCGGGCCGCCGGGGTGAGGAGCGGGGTCCTCGGGACCGTCAGCTCCGGGTCCGCGAGGACCGCGGTGAGGGCCTGCTCGTAGTGGTCGAGGAAGCCCTCGACGGTCTCGTGGTCGAAGAGGTCGGTGTTGAACTCCGCCTCCACGACGCTGCCTTCGGGGCGCTCGGTGACGTTCCAGCTCAGGTCGAAGCGGGAGGTGCCCGCGTCGAGGTACTCCTGGCGGACGTCGAGCCCGGGCAGGCCAAGGCCGTTGTCGACCGTGTTGTGGAAGGCGAACACGACCTGGAACAGCGGGGAACGCGAAGGGTCCCGGCGGGGCCGCGCCACTTCCACGATCTTCTCGAAGGGCAGTTCCCCGTGCGCGAAGGCCTCGCGCGCCAGCTCTCCGACGCGTCCCACGAGCTCACGGAAGGTCGGGGCGCCCGAGAGGTCGGCGCGCAGCGGGAGCATATTGACGAAGAAGCCGATCAGCCGCTCGACCTCGACCTGGTCACGGTTGGCCGTGGGCGTACCGATGACGATGTCGTCCTGACCGCTGTAGCGGTGCAGGAGCAGGAGGAAGGCGGAGAGATGGACGACGTACGGTGTCACGCCGCAGGAGCGGGCGAGCCGTGCCACCGAGCCCGTCAGTTCCGGAGCCAGGACCTGGCGCAGATAGGTGCCGTCGTACGTCGTCTCCGTCGGCCGGGTCCGGTCGGTGGGCAGCTCAAGGGTGGGGGCGCCGGTGAATCGTTCCCGCCAGTAGGCGGCCAGCTGTTCGTAGGTGTCCCCGGTCAGACGGCGCCGCTGCCACTCGGCGTAGTCGCCGTACTGGACGGGCAGAGGGGCCAGTGCATCGGAATCCGCATCCGCATCCGCATGGGCACCCGCATCCGCCGCTCGTGGTGCCGTCTCGGCCGCATAGGCGGCCGAGAGTTCGTCCACGAACACCCCGGCCGACCAGCCGTCGAAGACGACATGGTGGACGACGAACACGAAGAGGTGGTCCTCGTCCCCCAGAAGCGCCAATCCAGCGCGCCACAGCGGCGCTCGGGTGAGGTCGAAGGGGGTGCGCCCCAGCTCGGCGGCGAAGTCCCGGCCCGCCGCGGCGGCGCCCTGCGGCGCCGAGGAGAGGTCACGGACGGCGAGCGGGACGGTGACCCGGTGATCGTCCGCGGGCAGTACCCGCTGCACGAGGCCGGAGTGCGCGTCCACCAGGGAGGTCCGCAGCGTCTCGTGGCGGGTGACGACGGTCCGCAGCGCCCGGCCCAGGGCGGGTACGTCGAGTGCGCCACGGATGCGGAAGCTTGCGGCGACGTTGTACGTGGCCCTGCCGGGCGCGAGCCGGTCGATGAACCAGAGGGTTTCCTGCGCGTGGGACAGGGGCGCGGGCTCCTGTGTGTTCCTGGGCGCCAGTTCCTGGCCGCGCCGGCCCTCGGCTCCCGAGCGTAGCTGCGCGAGGAACTCCGCCCGGCGACTCTCGGGCAGCTTGGCCAGTCTCTTGACCAGCTCGCTCATGGCAGCTCTCCATTTCGGCCGGACTTCGGGTACCGATTCGAAACGATAAAGAAAGTCCCAGGGACTGTCCTCACCACCGGCGCTTGATCGGGGTAAGCGTGACGCTTACCCGACTGTGGCTCAGCGATGAACTTCTGCGTAAAGCCTTTCAGTATTCCGCGGGACGGTCTCTGGATTACTCTGCTTGCTGGCCGCGGCTCACCCATGCGCAGCGGCAGGCCACGGTGACCGTGCCGTTCGAGAAGAGGAGCCGGACATGAACGACTCGCTGCGCGGCGGAGGTTCGGGGGCGCAGGTCATCGCCTTGTGGAGCGCGCCCCGCTCCCGTTCGACCGCGTTCCTGCGCATGATGATGGGGCGGGGTGACGTGCTCGCCCTGCATGAGCCCTTTTCCCGCCTCGCCGACTTCGGTTCCGCAGAGGTCGGGGACCGGGTGGTGCGTTCCGAGGCCGAACTCATCGCCGCGATCAGGGATATGGGTGCAAAATCGAGCCTGTTCTTCAAGGACACCACTGATTTCCGTTACCCGGGCGTTCTCGAGGATCAGGAATTCCTGCGCGAGGTGTGCCACACCTTCATCATCCGGGACCCTCAAGAGGTCATCGCCTCGCACTACGCGCTCAACCCCGAACTGCGCCGGGAAGAGGTCGGCTTCGCCCGTCTCCAGGAGATCTACCTGGCAGTGGCGCAGGCCCAGGGGGTCGAGCCCGTCGTGGTCGACTCCGACGACCTCATCGACCGGCCGGCGGACACCGTGCGCGCGTACTGCGAGCGGGTCGGACTGCCGTTCGACCCCACCGCGCTCTCCTGGTCCCCCGGCATGCCGGCCGAATGGAAGCTGACGGCGCGCTGGCACCAGGACGCCAGCGCCACCAACGGCTTCGTGAAGAGCACCAAGGAATACCCGGACACGGTCGAGAACAACGCGCTGCTCGCCGACTACTACCGCGAGGAACTCCCCTTCTACACCTACCTGTACGAGCGGCGCCTGAAGCCCGTGCAAGCACCCGCGCAGCCGTAGCGGCGCGCGGAGGGGTGGACGGGAGCACCGGGGTGACGAGAGGGAATCAGTGACGCGAGACGGCAGCACGCCTTCCATGGACGACCGCGTCAAGGCGCTGTCTCCGGCCAGGCGGGAGCTGTACCTGCGCATGCTGCACGAGCGGGAGCGGACCCGGCCCACCCCGGTGGCCACCTCGTCGGGCGGCGTGATCGTCCTGCGGGAGGGGGCGCCCGGGCGAACCGATCCGATCGTGCTGACCCACCCCATCGGTGGCGGAGTCTTCTGCTACGGTCCGCTCGCCCGGCTGCTGGAGGGCCCGCGTCCGGTCTGGGCGATCGCCGCCGACGCAGCGCTCACCGGAGAACGGCAGCCGAGCGTCGAGGAGTTGGCCCGGCACTACCTGGAGCTTCTCGGCGAGCGGGGGGTGACGCGCCCCGCACTGCTGGGCGGCTGGTCGTTCGGCGGCCTCGTCGCGCACGAGATGGCGCGCCGCCACGCCCGCGCGACCGGTTGGGCCGCGCCGGTCGCGCTGATCGACAGCGCGCCGTGGCCGGCCGGCACCGGGCCCTGGTCCCAGGCGGAGACGTTGCGGGCGTTCGTCGAGGACCTGCTCGGGTCGAGCGGCGCCAAGACCGACGGGGTGCCGCTGCCGGACACCGTCTGGGACGCCCCCGTGCCCGAGGCACTGGAGGGCGCGGCCCGGGGTCTGGCGGAACAAGGCCTCGGCCTCGGTCTGGGCGCCGCGGAACTCCGCGACAGGTACGGGGTGTTCGCCCGCACCACCAGAGCCATGCAGCGGCACACTCCGGGCGCCTACCGGGGTCAGGTGACGCTGTTCCACGCGGAAGCCTCCGACGTGAGCCCGGAGACCTGGCGGCCGCTGTGCACGGAGGTGCCGCTCGGCCGCCACCGCGTCCCCGGCGATCACTTCACGCTGCTGACCGGGGAAACCGTGCACGACATCGCCCGCATTCTGCTGCACACCGCCAACGAAACTCAGGAGTACCGGTGACCGGGACCGAAGACGACTACCTCCACGAAGCGGAGATCTACGACGTTCTCTGGGCTGACCTCAACAGCTTCGACCTGCCCTTCCTGCTGACCGAGGCCAAGGAGTTCGGGGGCCCGCTGCTGGAGATCGGCTGCGGCACGGGCCGGGTCCTGCTGCCCTGCATGGAGCACGTCGACCGTGCGGTGGGCGTGGACCGCTCCCCGTCGATGCTGGCGCAGGGCCGGGTCAATCTCTCGGAGTCCGGTGTGCCCGAGGAGCGGGTGGGCCTGGTCGAAGCCGATCTGCGCGATTTCGACCTGGGTGAGCAGTTCAAGCTCGTCCTCGCGGGCGGCCAGACCATGTTCCACCTCGAGACCGACGAGGACTGGCTCGCGGCCCTGACCACCATTCGCCGCCACATGCTGCCGGGAGCGCGTTTCGTCGCGGGAGTTCCGGTGTTCCACGAGGCGGACTTCGCCAACTACCACAACCGTCAGCTTTTCGTGGACGAGATCCGTCACCCGCGTACGGGCCGGCGGATCGCTCTGTGGGACTACAGCACCTTCGACCACGAGAAGCAGAGCATCACGCGGCGGCGGGTGAGCGAGATCCTGGACGAACAGGGCCTCGTCCTGGAACGCCGACACGACATCCGCAGGAACATCTACCGGTTCCCGCCGGAAATACGCACCTTGCTGGCACAAGCGGGATTCCGCATCGAGCGGGAGTACGGGGACTACGAGCGCACTCCTTACGCGCCGGACTCCGAAGACTTCGTCTGGGTCGCCACCGCCTCCGAGTGACTGGCCCAACCTGTAGAGAAGGGGAACAGCGGTGTTGAACGCGTCCGAGAATCCGGCAGGTCAGAGCGCCACCGGGGTAGGTGCGGTGTTGGCACGGGCCATGGACCGGTGGCCGGGGCGCGTGGCGGTCTCCGACGGCGACCGGTCGTTGACGTATGCCGAGCTCGACCGCCTGTCGGGGGCGCTGGCCGGGCGGCTGCGCGCGGCGGGGGTGGGGCGCGGGTCCCTGGTGGGGGTGTGTACGGACCGGGGCGTCGGACTGATCGTCACGCTCGTCGCCGCGCTGCGGACGGGAGCCGGATACGTACCACTGGATCCGGGCTACCCGGCCGAGCGGCTGCGGCTGACGGTGGCGGACGCCGGATGTGCGGCGGTGGCGGCGCCGGGACGTCTGGCCCCGGCGTTCGAGGGAGTGGCGGGCGCGTTCGTCGACCTCGACGACACCGGCGGCATCAGCGGCATTAGCGACCTCGGGGACGAGGGCGACGGGTCCGGTGCCGGTGAGTGGGCCCGGGTCTCGGGCCGCGACACCGCGTACGTCATCTACACCTCGGGCTCCACGGGCCGTCCCAAGGGAGTGGCGGTCAGCCACGACAATCTGCTGCGGCTCTTCTCCACCTCGAGGGAGCTGTTCGGCTTCGACGAGTGCGACGTGTGGACGATGTTCCACTCGGCCGCGTTCGACTTCTCGGTCTGGGAGATCTACGGCGCGCTGTTGCACGGTGGCCGCGTCCACGTCGTCCCGTACGCCACCACCCGCGACCCGGACGCCATGTGGCGGCTGATCGGCGAGCAGGGGGTCACCATGCTGTCCCAGACCCCCACCGCCTTCGCCCATCTGGCCCGGGCCGCCGCCCACGCCGGCTACGGCCCCACCCGGCTGCGCCACATCGTCTTCGGGGGCGAGGCCCTCCAGCCGGCCCAACTCGCCGACTGGACAGCCCATTACGGGATCGGCAGCCCGCACCTGGTCAACATGTACGGCATCACCGAGACCACCGTCCATGTCACCCACCACCGCCTCACCCAGGCCGACGTGAGCGACCCGCGCCCGCACGGCACACCCATCGGCACGGCGCTGCCGGACCTGACCGTCCATCTCCTGGACGACCAGCTGCGGCCCGTGGCCGACGGCGCGGTCGCCGAGATGTACGTCTCCGGCCCCGGCGTCACCAAGGGCTACCTCAACCGCCCCGATCTGACCGCCGGCCGCTTCCTGCCCGACCCGTACGTGCCCGGCGAGCGCCTCTACCGCACCGGTGACCTGGCCCACCGCACGCCCGCGGGACGGCTCCACCACCACGGCCGCAGCGATCACCAGATCAAGCTCCGCGGTTTCCGCATCGAGCCCGGCGAGATCGAGCGCACCCTCCTCGCGCACCCCGGCGTCCACGCCGCGGCGGTCATCCTCGACCGCGGTGACCCGGCCCACCCGCGGCTCGCCGCCTACACGGTCCTGGCCCCCGCGACTCCCGTCACGTCGGTCACCCTCAAAGCCCTCCACGACCACCTGGCGCAACACCTCCCGTCCCACATGGTCCCCGCGACCATCACTCCCCTCGCGGAACTCCCCACCACCCCCAACGGCAAGCTCGACCCCTCCCAACTCCCGCCCCCGGCAGGAACATGGGACGATGCCGAGTCGGCCGACGGGCCGCGCGACGAGATCGAGGAGGGCATCGCGGACAACTTCGCCCAGGTGCTCTCCCGTCGGCGCGTCGGCATCCACGACGACTTCTTCGACATGGGCGGGGACTCCCTGCTCGCGATCCGCCTGATGGCCAGGGTGCGGCGCGACTTCGGCGTGCGGCTGCAGGTCCGCGTACTGCTCGACGGCCCCACCGTCGCGCAGCTGGCGCAGGCCGTGACCTCGGAGCTGATGGCGGCGATGGACCCGGACCAGCTCGACGCCCTCCTGGACGTGCAAGAGACGGATCCTGACGGGCCGGCCGCGCAGGCGCCCACTCACGAAAGGACGACATGAACAGTTCCGCAGACGGGCCGACGAAGCGTCGAACCACCCGCAGGGGGGAACTGCGGGAACTGGTCGGTCAGCGGGAGTTCAGGCTTCTCTACATCGGCCAGACAAGCTCCATCATCGGTGACGCGATCGTTCCGGTCGCCCTCGCCTTCGCGGTCCTCGAGCTGACCGATTCCGCCACCGCCCTCGGCCTGGTGCTCGCCGCCCGCGTGATACCCACCGTGCTGCTGCTTCTGCTGGGCGGAGTCATCGCCGACCGCATGTCCCGTCGGCGCCTGATGCTCCTGTGCGACGCGGCCTGCTTCCTGTCCCAGTTCGCACAGGGCGTCATGCTGCTCACGGGCACCGCGTCGCTGTCGTCGATGGTCGCGCTCCAGTTCATCGCGGGGACCGCCGGCGCCTTCTTCCACCCGGCCGCGACGGGTCTGCTGCCCGAGGTCGTCAAGCCCGCGCAGTTGCAGCGGGCGAACGGGCTGATGGGGCTCAGCGAGAACACGGCGTACACCATCGGCCCGGCCATCGCGGGCGTCCTGGTCGTACTCTTCTCCCCCGGCGCCGCTCTGATCTTCGACGCGGCGACCTTCGCCGTCAGCGCGTCCGCCCTCTACTTCATCCGTCTCGCCCCCGGCTCCGCCCCGGACAAGGACGAGACGGAGAAGCCCTCGTCGATCTTCAACGATCTCAAGCTGGGCTGGGGCGAGTTCCGCTCCAGGACGTGGCTGTGGACGATGGTGGCGTGGGCCGCCTCGTTCCATCTCCTCGTGCTGCCCGCCTGGCAGGTGTTCGGTCCCGCCCTGGCCCGTGACGACCTGGGCGGCGCCTCCGCCTGGGCGATCATCAGCGCCTGCACCGGGCTCGGCTCCGTACTGGGCGGGGTGATCGCCCTTCGGATGCGGCCGCGCTTCATCATGCGCGCCTCCTTCATGCCGCTCGGCCTCTACGGTCTGCAACTCCTGGCCATCGCGCTGCTCGCTCCGGTTCCCGTGATCGCCGTCGCCGCGATCCTCAGCAACATCGGTCTTTCGATGTTCAACGTCTTCTCGCTGACCGCGATGCAACAGAACGTACCCATCGGCTCGATGAGCAGGGTCAGTTCGTACGAATGGCTGGGGAGCATCGGGCTGCTTCCGGTGGGCCAGGCACTCGTCGGTCCGGCCGGCGGCCTGACTTCCACGACGACCGTCCTCATGGTGGGTGCCATCTGGATGTTCCTCACCCCCGCCCTGCTGTTCGTCGTCCGGGACGCCCGCAATCTGGAGGCCGTGCACGAGGACCGGAGTACGGACAGCAAAGCCGTCGAAATCCAGCCACAGACGGGCGCAAGCGCTCCATCCTGACGCAACCGTTCGAATATGACGTCCGCAGAGTCACGATTTCGATCGTGACGTCGCCAAAAGCACACGGCGCAGTGAAACTCAAGCCTTGACCTGTCCCCCGAGAGTCGGCAGGGTTGCCATCAGCCAAAGCGTCACTACCAGAAACTGGAGTGACGCGGGGGACAGGGGAGACCAAACCGGGGGAAATCAAGCCTTATGCCGTCGCGTCCACGGGCAGCAGTACGCCCGGACGCGGATCGCGCATGCGCAAGATTTCAGTATCAGTACCGTGCGCTTTCCCATGCCCCCAGATAAGGGAAGTGAAACGGGGGAACATGCCAATCGACGTACTGATTTGTGATCAGCTGCCGGTCGTCCGAAACGGGATAAGCGCAATTCTGGCACCCGAAGAGGACATTCGCGTCATCGATTCCACGGCTTCCGGAATTCACGCGATGATGATTGCCAGGACGCGGCGCCCGCACGTCATCATCACCAGCCTCACCCTGGACGGTCTTTCCGGTCTCGAAATGATCAAACGTCTCCGCAAGGAGAACCTCTCTCCCGCTCCCCGCATCGTCGCCTTCACCATGGACGACAGCGACGACGTCATCTCCGCCCTCCTGCACGCGGGCGTCACCGGTCTGCTGGTCAAAGAGGTCGACCACGCGGAGATGATCTCGGCGGTGCACGCCGCGGCCGAGGGGCGCATGATGCTGGCCCCCAGGGTCGCCGAGCGGCTGGTCACCTGGTTCCGCCGGCAGGACAGCCGGCCCGAAGGAAGTCTGCAACCCGTCGCGGCCGCTCTGACTCCGCGGGAACGACAGGTCCTCTCGCTCATCGCGCGAGGCAGGTCTACGGAGCAGGTCGCGGTGGATCTCGCCATCGGCATCGCCACCGTACGCACGCACGTGTACCGGCTGCGGAACAAGCTGGAGCTCAGGGACCGGGCTCAACTGGTCTCGTTCGCCTACCGCTCAGGGGTGATGCAGATGGCCACCGCCGACAGCTGACTCACCGGCTTCCCGGCGGAGCCACAGGCCCCGCCGGATCTCCCGCCGTTACGTCCCGGGCGCCGTCCTCAGTGCAGCTTCGGGTCGAGGGCGTCGCGCAGTCCGTCACCGACGAAGACGAAGCCGAGCACGGTCAGGACGATCGCGAGGCTGGGGAACGCCCAGAGGTGATCGCTGACGCCGATGAACTGCCGGCCCTCGGCGAGGATGTTCCCCCACTCCGGCACGCCTGGGGCGACGCCGATCCCGAGGAAGGAGAGAGAGGCCACGCTGACGATGGCCGTTCCGGTGTTGAAGGCGGCGTACACGAGCACCGGCGTCATCGAGTTGGGGAGGATGTGCCGCAACACGATCCGCAGGTGACCGGCGCCGAGCGCGCGGGCCGCGGCGACGTAGTCAGCTTCGCGTACGGAGAGGATGGAACTGCGCAGCAGGCGGGCCACCGTCGCCCACGAGAACAGGGCGAGCGCGGCGATGACCGGCCAGACGCCCTGCCCCGTCACCAGGATGATGGCGATGGCGCCGACCAGCAGCGGGAAGGCCAGGAAGACATCCGCGGTCCGCATGATCAGCGCGTCGACCCACGCGCCCGCATAGCCCGCGAGCGCTCCGAGCACGACACCTATGGCGCAGGTCAGGACGATGGACGCCAGCCCGATCAGGAGGGCGAGGCGGGTCCCCGCGACCAGTCGGGAGAGCAGGTCCCGGCCCAGGCCGTCCGTCCCGAACCAGTGCCCCGCCGACGGCCCCGCCATGGTGTTGCCGAGATCCTGCGTCTCCGGGTCGTGGGGCACAAGCAAGGGGCCGAAGGCAGCGGTGAGCACCAGCCCCACCACAATGACAAGACCGACCACGGCCAGCCGGTTGCGCAGGAACCGGACGCGTACGACCCGCCAGTACGTCGTCTGCGAAGGCGCGCCCGGCGGTTCGTCGGACACAGCGGCCGGACTCTTGGTCAGTTCACTCATGCAGGTTCCTTGGTCGGGTCCAAAGCCACGTTCGGGCCGGCAGCGGGTCGGGCGGTCAGCTTTCCCGGATGCGCGGGTCGAGCGCCGCGCACAGCAGGTCCACCAGCAGGCTCAGGACGACGAAGACGGCGATCCCGTACGTCACCACGCCCAGGACGACGGGGTTGTTCTGCTGGCGGACCGCGTTGACCAGGGCGAGCCCGACGCCGTCCCAGTTGAAGATCGCCTCGGCGATCAGGGCTCCGCCCATCAGCAGGCCGAGGGAGATGCCGAGGTAGGTGACGACCGGGATGATGGAGTTCCGCAGCACGTGCTTGAACAGCACCGTTCTGGGCGGCAGCCCCTTGGCGACGGCGGTCTTGATGTAGTCCGCCTGCAGCACCTCCAGCATCGTCCCGCGCATCAGGCGGGCCACGAGCGCCGCGTCGACGATGGCCAGTGTCACCGCGGGCAGCACCAGGGACTCGATGTTCCCGGTGCTCAGCAGCGGGAACCAGCCCAGTTCGACGACGAAGAACTTCTGCAGCAGGAAGCCGATCACGAAGGTCGGGAATCCGATGGTCAGCGTGGAGACGAAGGTCGCCGAGACATCCCAGATGCTGTATTTGCGAAGGGCCGCAAGCACGCCGACAGGCACTCCGACGGCGATATTGATGACGATGGCCGCCAGGGCGAGCTGCGCGGTGTTCCACAGCTTGGGAGCGAGGATTTCGCTGACTTCCCTTCGCTGCACATAGTCTTCGCCGAGGTCGCCGGTGAGCAGCCTGCCGAGGTAGTGGAAGTACTGCTCGTAGAACGGCTGACCCAGGCCGTAGCGCTCCCGCAGTTCGGCCACCACGACCGGGTCATGGGCGTTCTCACCACCGGCGAGTGAGCCGATCGGATCGCCCGGGAGCACGAAGAGGCAGACGAAGAGAACAATGGTCGCGCCTATGAGGACGATCAGCATCTGCCCGAAACGACGGGCAACGAAGCGCCCCATATTGTGTCCTCTCCCTCTGCCGGTTCTTCACTTCCGCGCGTGCTCCCCATCTTCCGTTACTTCAGGGAGATCCCTTCGAGATACGGCGTCTCCCCGAAGGAAAGGGCGTCGAGCCCGTTGAACTTGTCCTTCGCCACCAAGCGGTACTCGCTCCGGTGGAACGTGGGGATGAGTGCCATGTCGTCCATGGCGATCTTCTCGGCCTGCTTGTAGATGGCCGTCCGCCGCTTCTCGTCCTTCGTGGCGCGCGCCCGGTCGACGAGCTTGTCGAACGCGGGGTTGTGATAGCGGCTGCGGTTGTCGCCCTTGACCTCGCCGTTCTCGTCCTTGGCGATCGAACCGGAGTGCAGGAGCGGGTACAGGTAGTTGTCGGGCGTCGGGTAGTCGGCGCCCCACGAGTACCGGAACAGGCCCGTGGCGTCCGCGCTCTGTTCGGCCTCGAGCCCTTCCCTGAAGGATTTGCCCTGGAGCTTCACCTTGAGCCCGAGGGTGTCCTCGAGCTGTTTGGCGACCGCCTGGATCCACTGGTCGTGTCCGACACCGGTGTTGAAGACGATGGACAACTCGTCGCCCGGCTTGAGACCCGCCGCCTTCGCGTGCGCCTTGGCCTTCTTGGCGTCGGGCTTCAGACAGGACGCGCACAGCTTGTCCTGGTACGACTTCGGCAGCGCGGGCGGGACGATCGAGGACGCCGGACGCTGATAGCCCTTGTAGAGGCCTTCGGTGATGGCCTTGCGGTCGATGGCGTACGAGACCGCGAGGCGGGCATCCCTGCTCTTGAGCGGTCCCTGGTCGGTGATCGGCAGCAGGTAGTTCATGCCGTTCACATCCTGGGTCAGCCACTTTCCCGAGGCCTTGAACTTGGCCTCGGCGGACCGCAGTTGCCCCGGCGGGATGTGCGCGTAGTCGAAGAGACCCGTCTGGAATCCCTGGTATTCGAGATCAAACATGCTCTGATCGTTGAGCAGTGTGATGTCGACCCGGCCGATCTTGGCCTTCTTGAGCCCGTACCCGTCGTTCCGGACCAGGGAGATCTTCTTGTTGTGATCCCACTTGCCCGCCATCTTGAACGGGCCGTTCCCGATCGGCTGGTCCGCGAACTTCTTGTACCCGTCGGCCTCGGCGACCTTGGGAATCGGGCTGAACACCGTGTGCGCGGTCTTCTTGTCGAATTCGCAATCGCTGTTCGTGAGGTCGACCCGCAACGACGTGGCGTCGGGCGCGGTCAATCCGCTGAGCCGCTTCGCCTTTCCGCTGCGCACCTTGTCGTACCCGACGATTCCATCAAGGTGGTACGACACGTCGGACGCCAGTTCCGGGTTGACGGAGCGGTTCCAGCCGCGCACGAATGCCGCGGCGTCGACGGGTTCACCATTGGTGAACTTCGTACCGCTCTTCACGGAGAACTTCCACTGGGTGCAGTCTTTATTGGTGCTGGCCGCCGTGGCGAGCCGAGGCTCCATCTCCCCCTTGGGGGTCACTCGGTAGAGACCGGTGAACACCACCTCGGAGACGATCAGCCCCGTGGTCTCCGACGCCAGTCCGGGGTCGATCGAGGCCGGTTCGGTCAGGCCGAACCGGAAGGTCCCGCCTTCGGCGGATCCCTGGTTCTGGCCTTCTCCCCCACAAGCCGTCACCGCCAGGGCGAGGGCCACGGCCCCCGCGGCCCAAGTAATTCTCCCGCTGCCACGCATGCAGTCGCCTGCCTCCTTCGTCATCCCACCCACCGGCGGCCAACTATTGGAGGCGGGCGGGGCGTTGAGCCACCGGAATCACGTCACGTTTGCATCACACAGTGCTGCGGCATGTTGCTTATCGGGAGTAATCGGAAGCGAAGTCCGCGCCACGGAAACGCGCGGGTAATTGGCGACGGTCCACCGCGGGCAATGCGTTGACACGCGTTTCAGTACGGTGTTGAACTCCCGTTCAGCGCACGGACTTAGCCCGGCATAAGCAGAATGCTTACAGAACCTGTCCGGCAGCGGATTCTGTTGGCAGCGCCCCGCCCCGTCGGTAGGCTCGGACGACGCGCTTCTCGAAGGGCTGAACCGTTGACCGAACTTGCAGAACCCGAAGAACTCGCTGCCTCTCACCCACTCGCGGAGTACGGCTGGAACAACCGAGTCGAAGCGGATTTCGCCCCGCACGCGCCCAAGGGGCTGCTGCCCGGTCGCGTCATCCGCGTGGACCGCGGCCGCTGCGAAGTGGTGACGCTCTCCGCGGACGGCTCCTCGGCCCTGACCCTGGACGCCGATCCGGCTCCCATCGCCTCACGCGATCCGATGTGGGCCGTCTGCGCCGGGGACTGGGTGGCCGTGGATGCCAGGACCGAACCGGCGGACGTACGCGTTCTGCTGCCGCGCCGTACTGCTTTCGTACGGTCCACTTCGTCCAAGCGGTCCGAAGGGCAGGTCCTCGCGACCAATATCGACTACGCGGTGATCGCCGTGTCGCTCGCCGTGGAACTGGAGCTGGAGAGGGTCGAACGCTTCCTGGCCCTCGGCTGGGAGTGCGGAGCCCAGCCGGTGGTCGTGATGACCAAGTCCGACCTGGTCCACGAACCGGAGACCCTCCGCTTCCTGGCGGACGACATCCGCGACGCCGCTCCGGACGTCCCGGTTCTCGCCGTCAGCGCACAGACCGGCGCGGGCGTCGAGGAGTTGGCCACCCGGCTCAGCGACGGCACCTCGGTGCTCCTCGGGCAGTCCGGCGCCGGAAAGTCCACTCTCGCCAACGTGCTCGTCGGCCGTGAGCTCCAGGAGGTGAGGGCCGCGCGGGACAGCGACGGCAAGGGCCGGCACACCACGACCCGCCGCGACCTGCTCGTACTGCCCAAGGGCGGGACGCTGATCGACACCCCGGGGCTGCGCGGCGTCGGTCTGTGGGACGCCGCGCGCGGCCTCTCCCTGCTCTTCTCCGACGTCGAGGGCCTGGCCGAAACCTGCCGCTTCCACGACTGCTCCCACACGTCGGAACCACGCTGCGCCGTCCTGGCGGCGGTGGCCGAGGGTGAACTCTCCCAACGCCGCCTGGAGAGCTACCGCAAGCTGACGGCGGAGAACGAGTGGATCGCGGACCGCATCGACGCACGGCAGCGCGACGAGGTCCGGCGGCACTGGAAGCGGGGCGACCGCTCCTGAGGATGCCGGGCGCCGAGCCCGGGAAGGGGCGGCTCAGCCCAGGAAGCTCAGCCGGACCCGGCGGTCGGGATTGTCGACATTGGTGTCGACCAGGCACACCGACTGCCAGGTCCCCAGTTCCAGGCTTCCGTTCACGACCGGCAGGGTCGCGTGCGGTGGGACCAGCGCGGGCAGGACGTGGTCACGGCCGTGGCCCGGACTGCCGTGGCGGTGCTGCCAGCGGTCGTCGGCGGGGAGCAGCGTGTGCAGCGCGGCGAGCAGGTCGTCGTCGCTGCCCGCGCCCGTCTCGAGGACGGCGATCCCCGCGGTGGCGTGCGGCACGAAGATGTTGAGGAGACCGTCGCGGTCGCCCGCCGTCTCGCGCAGGAATGCCTCGCAGTCGGAGGTGAGGTCGACGACCGTCTCGGACGAACCGGTGGTGACCTGCAGGACCCGGGTGGTGAATGCATCGGACATACCGCCATCCTCCCCCATGACGCGCTGCGTCCGCCGGGCGGGAAGATCCCGGACCCCGATGAGGTTGGTAGAAACGTGAACGACATCGGGGTACGAGACGCGGCGCCCGCCCAGGAGACGGCACAGCCCGCACAGGCGGCGCAGGCGCCACAGGACGCGGACGTGGACGTGGTCGTCATCGGCGCCGGGCAGGCGGGCCTGTCCGGCGCCTACCACCTGAGGCGGGTCGGCTTCGAGCCGGACAGGGACTTCGTGGTCCTGGATCACGCGCCCCGCCCCGGCGGAGCCTGGCAGTTCCGATGGCCTTCCCTGACGTACGGGAAGGTGCACGGCATGCACGCGCTCCCCGGGATGGAGCTGCGGGGCGCCGACCCCGCACGACCGTCCTCGCAGGTCATCGGGGAGTACTTCGACGAGTACGAGCGCCGCTTCGGCCTGCGGGTGCGGCGCCCCGTCGACGTGCACAAGGTCCGGGAGGGCGACGGCGGCAGGCTCCTCGTCGAGACCTCGGCGGGCACCTGGTCGACGCGCGCGCTGATCAACGCAACAGGCACCTGGGACCGGCCGTTCTGGCCGCGCTACCCGGGCCAGGATACCTTCCTGGGGCGGCAGTTGCACACGGCGATCTACCCTGGTCCCAAGGCTTTCAAGGGCCTGCGGGTCGTCGTCGTGGGCGGCGGCGCGTCCGGAACGCAGCACCTCATGGAGATGGCCCCGTACGCGGCCGCGACCACCTGGGTCACCCGGCGTCCCCCGGTGTTCCGGGAGGGCCCGTTCGACGAGGACTGGGGGCGTGCGGCGGTAGCCATGGTCGAAGAGCGCGTGCGTCAGGGCCTGCCGCCGCGGAGTGTGGTCTCCGTGACGGGACTGCCCGTGAACGACGCGATCCGGCAGGCACGGGCCGACGGCGTCCTCGACCGGCTGCCGATGTTCGACCGGATCACGCCGACCGGCGTCGAATGGGACGACGGGCGCCGCATCGACGCCGACGTCATTCTTTGGGCGACGGGCTTCCGCGCGGCCATCGAGCACCTCGCGCCCCTGCGGCTGCGCGAGACGGGCGGCGGCATCCGACTGGAAGGCACCCGGGCCGCCGCCGACCCGCGCGTCCATCTGGTGGGGTACGGGCCCTCGGCCAGCACGATCGGGGCCAACCGTGCGGGCCGCGCGGCGGTGCGCGACATCCAGCGGTTGCTGGCGGAGGCGCCGGTCACGGTGTGAGGCGGCTGCGACGCCCCGGCGGCCGGTTCAGGGTGCGGCGACGTTAACCAGGCTCTTGTACGGGAGGTAGCGCGGCACGCTGGGCCGGGTGGGGGCCGGAGTGACGCCGTCCAGGGCCTCGATCATCGTGCCCAGTTCCACGGTTCCCCCGCCCTCGGCGAAGCGGCGCCAGGCCGACATGTCCCGCCATTCCGCGTGGTTGAGCACCCGTCGGCCGTCCTTGCTCGTGTGGAAGTGCGCGGCGAGCAGCCCCGGTGGGCGGGTGCGCTCCAGGATCGCGATGACGTTGTCGACGAAGGCACGCTGGCTGTCCGGCCCGGTCGTCTCGAACGTGGGCGTGACCAGCGCGCCCGGCGCCCCGTCCGGTCCCTCATCGGGTGCGTAGCTGCGGTAGAGCCCGTAGCGCACCTGGCCGGGGCGCTCGATGCCCAGGACCATACGGTCGACCTTGCTCATGCCCTCGGGCCGTCGGGCCGCACGCGCCCATTCCCGGTAGGAGTCGTCATCCGTCCACTGCGCGTAGTTGAGGACCTCGCGGCCGTTCTCGCTCAGGAACGTGGTGAACGAGAGCATGCCCGCCGGGCGCTCCTGCTGCTCCCACTCCTCGATCACGAGGTCCGCGGCCTGCTTCTGGACCCCTGGGGCCGGCAGGGTCCACGAACTGACGAGGATCGTGCCGGCATCCGCGCGCCGGACGTCGGGAAAGGCACGTGCTATCGGTGCGGCCATGGTCGGCTCCTCCTGCAACTGAGCGTCATGATCAGTGAAAAGCGTTGTACCTGAACCACGGTTGAGGTCAAGGCGCAGCCGATCCGGCGAGCAGGAGATCTCCCCCCTGGGCTCCTGCTACTTCGCCTTGTTGAACTCCCCCACGTTCTTCTGGTGTTCCTCGAAGCTCGGTGTGAAACGTGTGTCTCCTGGCTTGACGGTCACGAAGTACAACCAGTTCCCCGGCGTCGGGTTCGCCGCCGCCCGCACGGCCGCCTCGCCGGGGTTGCCGATCGGCGTGGGCGGCAGGCCCATGCGCGCGTAGGTGTTGTACGGGCTGTCGAGCTTCGTGTCGCGTTCGCTGGTGGCCAGTGTGGAGCGGTTGAGCGCGTAGTTGATCGTGGAGTCCATCTGGAGCGGCATACCGCGTTCGAGGCGGTTGTGGATGACCCGGGCGACCTTGCCCATCTCCTCCTTGGAGCCCGCCTCGGCCTCGATCATGCTCGCGATCGTGACCGTCTGGTAGCCGTTCACGGGAGTCTGGCCGGCTCCCGCCGTGACGTGGCCGCCGCCGAACTTCTTGTTCGCCGTGTTCACCATGAACGAGAGGACGGATTCCGGGGTCGATTCGGCACTGATCGGGTATGTGGCCGGGAAGAGATATCCCTCGGGGTTGCCGCGCGCCTCGCCGGGAAGTTTCAGGGCTGCCTTCGGGACGGCCTTCTTCGTGGTGCCCGCGGGGACGCCGAGGGCCTTGTCCACAGCGGCGTACACCTGACCTGAACGCCATCCCTCGGGGATGGTGAGGGAGTCGGGCCCGGCGTCGTCATCGGGCAGCAGCAACGGCACCGCCACGGCGGCGGCCGCAGCGGCGGCTCCGGTCGCGATCAGGGCGATCCGGCCCCGCCGCGTCAGTCGAATCGTGCCACGTCGCGGAGTCTTGGTCTGCATGCAGGCACGGTAACCCGCCAATGCTTACATTCCGGACATATCTTCATGTCGCGGGCTCCAGTTGGGCGTCCCTGCGGACGAGGGCCGCATAACGGCCGTCGCGCTCCAGGAGCTCCTCATGGGTACCGCGCTCGACGGTGCGCCCGCCGTCCAGGACGACGATCTGGTCGGCACCCCGCACGGTGGAGAGCCGGTGGGCGATGGTGAGGGTGGTCCGGTCGGCGGAGAGGGCGTCGATGGCTTCCTGCACCGCCCGCTCCGTGCGGTTGTCCAGGGCGCTGGTCGCTTCGTCGAGGATGAGGACCGGAGGGTCGCGAAGAATGGTGCGGGCGATGGCGAGGCGCTGTTTCTCGCCACCCGAGAAGCGGTGGCCGCGCTCGCCGACGACCGTGTCGTACCCGTCGGGGAGGGACGCGATGTGGTCATGGATCTGGGCGGCGCGCGCCGCCGTGACCAGCTCCTCGTCGGTGGCGTCCGGCTTGGCGAAGCGGAGGTTGTCGGCGACCGAGGAGTGGAAGAGGTAGGTCTCCTGGGAGACGACGCCGACGGCGCGCGCGAGGGTGTCGAAGTCGAGATCGCGCACGTCGACGCCGTCGAGGGTGACGCGGCCTCCCGTGACGTCGTAGAGCCGGGGGACGAGGTGGCTCAGGGTCGACTTTCCGGAGCCGGTGGGGCCCACCACGGCCAGGCTGCCGCCCGCGGGTATCTCGATGTCGATGCCCTGGAGCGTGGGGCCCGACTTCTCGTCGTAGTGGAATTCGACGTCCTCGAAGCGGATCTCACCCTTGATCCTGTCGAGGTGCACCGGCTTCTCGGGTTCGGTGATGTCGATGGGCAGGTCGAGGTATTCGAAGATGCGCTGGAAGAGCGCGAGCGAGGTCTGGATCTGCACGCCGGTGGAGAGCAGGCTCACCGTCGGCCGGAACAGGCCCTGCTGGAGCGAGACGAAGGCGACGAGCGTGCCGATCGAGACGGTCGGGCCGCCCATCCGGAAGGCGAGGCCAGCCGTCCAGTAGATGACCGCGGGCATGGCGGCCATGACGATCGAGATGACGGCCATACGCCAGCGGCCCGCCATGTTCGACCGGATCTCCAGGTCGACCAATTGCTCCGACTCGTCGGCGAAGGATTTGGTGAGGGAGTCGGCGCGGCCCATCGTGCGGCCGAGGAGGATGCCGCTCACGGAGAGCGATTCGGTCACCGTCGCGGCCATCACTGCCATCTGCTTCTGGCGCTGTGTGGCGATCTTCTTGCGCTCGCGGCCGACGCGGCGGCTGATCCACACGAAGACCGGCAGGAGCAGCAGCGAGACGACGGTGAGCCGCCAGTCCAGGGCGAGCATGGCGACGACCGTCGCGATCACGCTCGTGAGGTTGGAGACCAGTGACGTGGCGGTGGAGGTGACCGTCGCCTGCATGCCGCCGATGTCATTGGCGATCCGGGACTGGACCTCGCCCGTGCGGGTGCGCGTGAAGAAGGCCAGCGACATGCTCTGCAGCCGGCCGTAGACCGCGGTGCGCAGGTCGTGCATGACGCGCTGCCCCACGGACGTACTGATCAGGGTCTGCAGGACACCGAGAACACTGGTGACGACCGCGCTGAGGATCATGCCGAGCGCGAGCAGGCTCAGCAGGCCCGTACGCCCTTGCGGCAGGGCGGTGTCGAGGATCTCCTTGAGCAGGAAGGGGGTCGCGACCGAGACGAGCGAGGCGGCACAGACCAGCAGGCCGACGATCGCGAGGCGGCCGCGGTAGGGACGGAAGAGGCGGAGGATGCGGCGCATCTGGCGCGGCTGCGGCTCCTCGCCGGGGGCTGAGGGCTGCGGCGTCCAGGCGGGTTCGTCGTGGCGCATGGGCTCCTTCGGGATCTCGGACGACGATGACTCAGGGAGCATAGCTCACTGTTACCTATACTCACAATGCACAAGGTCCTGATAAAGTTCTCGCATGAACACCCCGGACCCCGACGGCCTGCTCGCCGAACAGCTGCTGCGGCTGACCCGCAGGCTGCAGCGGATCCAGAAACGCCATCTGGGGCCGACCGGCATCACCCCCGCCCAGTCCCGCCTGCTGCGCACCCTCGCGCACTACGAGACCCCGCCACGCATGGCCGATCTCGCCGAGCGCCTCGAAGTCGTGCCCCGCGCCGTGACCACCCTGGTCGACGGCCTGGAGGCGGCCGATCTCGTACGACGCGCGCCCGACCCCACCAACCGCCGGGTGATCCGCATCGAACTGACCGACGCGGGACTCAAGGCCCTCGGCGAGCTGCGCGGCGTGCGCCGGGCCGCCGCGGAGGACGTTCTGGCCCCGCTGGACACCGAGCAGCGCGCACAGCTGGGCATCCTGCTGAATGCGTTGTTCGATGTGCCGGACGTCCGCCGCTGCTGACACCATCGGTCCACCGCACATCGCCGCCGGTACCCGTGCCGAGGGCGATGGGCGGGCCGCCGCAACCGCCGAGGAGTGCTCATGCCACTGCTGGAGCCCGAGCCGGACGCCCTGCGCCCCGGTCCCGCCTCGCGCACGCGGGGCCCGTCCCACGACCGGGTGCCGGACCGGCTGGCCCCGGGCACACCGGAGCCGCTGCGCTCCGAACTGACCGCGCTGCTCGGCGCGGAGAAGGTCCTGACGCACGTCTCCGACCTGGTGCGGTACGCCTCGGACGCCAGCCCCTACCGCTTCGTGCCGCAGGTCGTGGTCGTCCCCGAGGACATCGACGACGTGTCCGCCGTCCTCTCGTACGCGCACGGCAGAGGCCGCGACGTGGTCTTCCGGGCGGCGGGCACGTCACTGAACGGCCAGGCCCAGGGCGAGGACATCCTGGTCGACGTGCGCAAGCACTGGTCGGGCGTCGAGGTGCTCGGTGCCGGCGAGCGGGCCCGCATCGGACCCGGCACGACGGTCGTGCGCGCCAACGCCGCTCTCGCCCGGTTCGGCCGGGTGCTCGGCCCCGACCCTGCGAGCGCCATCGCCTGCACCGTCGGTGGCGTCGTCGCGAACAACGCCTCGGGCATGACCGCGGGCACCACCCGCAACTCCTACCGCACGGTGGCCTCGCTGACCTTCGTCCTCCCCTCCGGAACGGTCGTGGACACGGCCGAAGAGGACGCCGACGCACAGCTGGCCCGCGCGGAACCGGCGCTGTGCGAGGGCCTGCTGGCGATCAAGCGTGAGATCGAGGCCGACGCCGCGCTGGTGGCCCGCATCCGCGCCAAGTACGAGATCAAGAACACCAACGGCTACCGCCTGGACGCCTTCCTCGACGGCTCGACCCCCGTGGAGATCCTGCGCGGCCTGATGGTCGGTTCCGAAGGCACCTTCGGCTTCATCTCCGAGATCGTCTTCGACACGTTGCCGCTGGACCGGCACACGAGCACCGCCCTCCTCTTCTTCCCCTCGCTGCCCGCTGCCGCCGCCGCGGTTCCGCTGTTCAACGCGGCGGGCGCGCTCGCCGTCGAGCTGATGGACGGCAACACCCTGCGCGCTTCGGTGAGCGTTCAGGGGGTGCCCGCCGACTGGGCCGGCCTTCCGAAGTCGACGGCGGCCCTCCTCGTGGAGTTCCGCGCTCCGGACGAGGCCGCCCAGACCGCGTACGAGTCGGCCGCCGCGCGGGCTCTCGAAGGACTCGAACTCGTCGCACCCGTCGCCTCGGTGACCAACACGTTCACGCGCGACGCGAAGACGATCGGTGGTTACTGGAAGGCGCGCAAGGCGTTCGTCACCGCCGTCGGCGGCTCGCGCCCCTCGGGGACGACACTGATCACGGAGGACTTCGCGGTTCCGCCGGGCCGGCTCGCCGAGGCCTGCGAGGCGCTCCTCGATCTCCAGACCCGGCACGGCTTCGACGCCGCCGTCGCGGGCCACGCGGCGCACGGCAACCTCCACTTCCTGCTCGCCTTCGACGCTGCGGTCCCCTCCGACGTGGAGCGCTACGCCGCCTTCATGGACGCGTTCTGCCGCCTGACCGTCGAGCGATTCGACGGTTCGCTCAAGGCCGAGCACGCCACGGGCCGCAACATCGCACCGTTTCTGGAACTCGAATGGGGGCCCCGGGCAACGGAATTGATGTGGCGCACGAAACAGGTCATCGATCCGGACGGGATCCTCGCTCCGCGCATCGTCCTCGACCGTGACCCGAAGGCCCATCTGCGCGGCCTCAAGACCATCCCCAAGGTGGAGCTGATCGCCGACCCCTGCATCGAGTGCGGCTTCTGCGAACCGACCTGCCCCAGCGGTGACTTGACCACGACGCCGCGCCAGCGCATCGTGCTGCGCCGCGAAATGGTGCGCCAGCCCGCGGGCTCCCCGGTCGAGGACGGCCTCGTCGAGGCGTACGGCTACGACGCCGTGGACACCTGCGCGGGCGACTCGACCTGCGGGATCGCCTGTCCCGTCGGCATCGACACGGGTGCCCTGATGAAGAACTTCCGGCATGCGCGGCACTCGCCGCGCGAGGAGAGGACGGCCGCGTTCGCCGCGAAGAACTTCAAGGCCGTCGAGGCGTCCGCCCGGCTCGCGGTGGCCGCCGCCGACAGGATCGGTGACCGCCTGCTCACCGCGGTGACCCGCGCCGCCCGCAAGGCCGTGCGCCCCGACCTCGTCCCCGAGTGGCTGCCGCGGATCCCCGGAGCAGCCGCGCGCAGGCTGCCGCGTACCAGGCGCGTGGACGCCGCGGCCGTCTACTACCCGGCGTGCGTCAACCGCATCTTCGGCGGCCCCGGCGACCTCTCCCTGGCGCAGGCCGTGGTCGCCGTCTCCGCGCGCGCGGGGCGGCCGGTCTGGATCCCGGACGACGTCGCGGGCACGTGCTGCGCGACGATCTGGCACTCCAAGGGGTACGAGGCGGGCAACAGGATCATGGCCAACCGCATCGTCGACGCGGTCTGGGGCTGGACCGCGGGCGGCCGCCTGCCCCTGGTCGTCGACGCCTCGTCCTGCACGCTCGGCATCGCGCACGAGGTCGTGCCCTATCTGACACCGCACAACCGCGAGCTGCACCGCGAGCTGACCGTCGTCGACTCGATCGTCTGGGCCGCCGACGAACTCCTTCCGCGTCTGACGGTGCGCCGCACGGTCGGTTCCGCCGTGTTGCATCCCACCTGCTCCATGCAGCACCTCGGCGACGAGGCGCGGCTCCGTACCGTGGCCGAGGCATGCGCGGACGAGGTGGTGGTCCCGGACGACACCGGCTGCTGTGCCTTCGCGGGCGACCGCGGCATGCTGCACAAGGAGCTCACGGAGTCGGCCACGCGCAAGGAGGCCGCGGAGGTCCTGTCCCGCTCCTTCGACGCCCATCTCTCGGCCAACCGCATGTGTGAGGTCGGCATGGACCACGCGACGGGCCGCGGCTACTACTCCGTGCTCCTGGAGCTGGAGCGCGCGACCCGCCCTACGGCGCCCGAAGAGCCCAGGTACTGACGGAGGCGCTGGCCCTGGCACTGCTCCTGGTACGGGTACCGGCACCGGTACCAACACCGGCACCGGCACCGGCACCGGCACCGGTCCGATAAGTCCAACTGCCCGACCACTTCAGTCCCTTGCGCCCCGCTCGCACCCCCGTAAGGGTGGCTTCCGCCCCAGTGGCAGAGACCAGCCGCCTTTGAGCTACGGAGGTCCGATGCACGACGAGAACGCGACACCGACGCCTGACGGCGCCCACCCCGACGACTCCGCCGAGGGCGCGAGGGGAAGCGGCCGCTCGCGCCGCACGGTGCTCCGGACCGCGGGCCTCGCCGGCGCCGGCCTGGGGGTCGGCGCCTTCGCGGGCGGCACGGCGCACGCCGAAACCCCGGCCGCCGGCACCCCCGCCGCCGCGGCCAACGCCGTGTCGGACACGGCTCAGAGCCCTGCCCGTCGGGGCAAGACCATGATCGGCGTGCCGTTCCAGCGGCGCTCCACGGTCCGGGTCGGGATCATCGGGCTCGGCAACCGCGGCGGCAGCATGATCGACCTGTTCCTCGCGATACCGGGCGTCCGCGTCGTCGCGCTCTGCGACCCGGTCAAGGAGAAGACCGCGGCGGCCGCGAAGAAGGTCACGGCCGCGGGCCAGCCCGCACCGGCGACGTACACCAAGGGCGAACACGACTACGAGAACCTGTGCAAGCGCGGGGACATCGACTTCGTGTACGTGGCGTCGCCCTGGGACTTCCACTTCGAGATGGCCAAGTCGGCGATGCTGAACGGCAAGCACGTCGGCGTGGAGTGCCCCATCGCCCTGCGGCTGGACGAGCTGTGGGAGCTCGTGGACCTCTCCGAGCGCACCCGCAGACACTGCATGCAGCTCGAGAACTGCTGTTACGGGAAGAACGAGATGCGTGTCCTGCGGATGGCGCACGCGGGCAAGTTCGGCGATCTGCTGCACGGCGCGGGCGCTTACAACCACGACCTGCGCGGCCTCATGTTCGACCCCGACTACTACGAGGGTCCCTGGCGGCGCCTGTGGCACACCCGACTGCGCGGCGACCTCTACCCGAACCACGGCTTCGGCCCGGTCGCCAACTACATGGACGTCAACCGCGGTGACCGCGTCACGCACATCTCCAGCTTCGGAACGCCCTCCCTCGGCCTCGCCCAGTACCGCAAGGAACACATGCCCGCGGGTGACCCGAGCTGGAAGGAGACGTACATCGAGAGCGACCGCACGATCAGCCTCGTCCAGACGGCGAAGGGGCGGGTCATCCGTCTGGAGCATGACGTCTCCACGCCCCATCCCTACAGCCGCATCAACAGCCTCGGCGGCACACGGGGCGTCTTCGAGGACTACCCGGAGCGCATCTACATCGAGCCCGACCACACGGACGACGAATGGGGCGACTTCGCCGCGTACGCCGACTTCGACCACTGGTTGTGGAAGGAGCATGCCAACCCGCCCGGCGGGCACGGCGGCATGGACTACATCATGATCTTCCGCCTGATGCAGACCATGCGGCTCGGTCTGGTGCCGGACTTCGACGTGTACGACGCCGCGACCTGGACGTCCCCCGTGCCGCTCAGCCATCTGTCGATCAAGGCGAAGGGCGCGCCGCAGGCGATCCCCGACTTCACGCGCGGCCTGTGGAAGAAGGCCCGGCCGGGCCTGGACTCGGAGAAGCCGAAGGAGGAGTGACGCAGGCAGCCGGGACTCCCTGCCGACCGGGGGGCAAGATCTAAGAGGCACGGGACTTGATGCGGGCCCGGGTGGGCTCGGCGTCGGTACGCGGACCGCCGAGCCCTCCCGGGACCCGTCCCGCCCGCTGCTCTCAGCAGCGTCGGCGGTCCTCCGTCAGGGTTCCCTGAACGGTGGAGAGGGTGCGGTTGTAACAGCCCGCGTCGCCGATGAGCCGGTAGCGCTCGCGCGATGTGCCCACGGCGTGCCGCTGATCGCGCGGCACGTTGGCGGTGTACGTCGCGTCGCCGTCGTAACGGTCGTCGAGCACCACCCGGTCGCTCCGCCGCCCATCACCGGTCGTGACGCTCTCGGCGCGGTCGCCGAGGGAGATCGCGGTCCGCAGCCGGTCACCGGCGCCGAGGGTCGTCGTGCCGTCCATGGTGTACGTCCGGTCGGTGCGCACGGCGCGGTGGCCCGTCGTGACCGTCTCCCGGTCGGTCCAGGTGGCCTCGAGCGCGTCCATCGCCTCACCGTCGGTCCAGCGGTGGACGGAGGTGTTCGCGAGGGCGCGGGTCACGGTCGTCGTCACGCGTCCGTGGGAGGTCTTCACGTACCCCGAGAGGCTGAGCCGGTGGCCACCCTCCGTGTCCAGCCGGTGCGCCTCCCCGCCGGACCCCGGCCTGTATGTCGACTCGTTCGCGACTGCGCCCTCTTGGTGGCGGGTCAGCCGGCCCGTGACGTGGTCGCTCTTCTCGTCCTGCCACACCAGGACGTTGACCGGGGTGCTCCAGCCGGTCTGTGCCTCGGGGACGCCGACCACGGAGACCTCGACCTGGTGCTGACGGCCGTCGTTGAGGATGCCGGCGAACGGGGTCAGGTCGTATTCGAGGGGCTTGATGTCGAAGGCACGGGGCCCCGGGATCACGTACCAGAGGAAGGGGTTGGACCAGCCGCCGGTCCACACGGTCGGGAACGGCGCGGCGACACCCGCCAGTTGCCCGTCGACCTTGACCTGCACCTCGCGGTAGGGGCCGTTGTCGGCCTTGCAGGAGTAGGGCGCGGTAGCGGGCACCGTCAGATACCAGTACTCCTCGCACCCGCCGCCGGACCCGGTGGCGTACACCTCGGCGACGATGCGTTCGCTGTTGCGCGGGGTGGTGAGGGTGGTGCTGTCCCCCAGCGGGATGACCCGGTCGGGGACCGGCGCCTGCGTGTGCCGGTGGCCCCGGCTCTCCCGCTCGTAGAAGGTCAGCGTTGCCTTGACGTCGATGATCCCTGTGTACGTGTCGTTGACGACGTTCCCGATGAGCATCTCCACCTGCTGGTGGCGGCTCAGTGTCTCGCTGTATCGGGTGACGTCCTTCTCCACGGACCAGGTGATGCCGTCCGCCGACGGCTCCGGAGTCGACGTGCGAAGGATTTCGACACCGCCGATGCGGAGGTAGCCGAGACGGTCGTACTGCCGTCCCTTGACCTTTCCGTCGAGGCGCAGCACCACCTTGCCCCACTTCCCCGGGCGTCCCTCACCGCACTGCTTCGGCGGGTCGTACGTTCCCACGTACGGCGTGAAGTCCTTGAACTGCGCTTCGGCGACCGCGACTTCGCAGGATCGGGTGTGCGGTTTCGGCACTGGTGGTGCGGCGGTGACCGGGTCGTGCCAGTCGCTGCCGAACTCCGGCGGCGGTGCGGCGGCCGCGGCTGGGCCCGCGCCGAGGAGGGTGCTCGCGGCGAGGGCTGCCCCGACGAGCATGGACATGACGCGTCTTCTCATGGGTGATTTCTATGGGCAGTCGCCCATCACCGCAACGGTGTTGACCACCGGCTCATGCCCGCAGGTTGGTCCTGTCCCCCATCACCACTACCGGATGCTGCTTCGGGTCGAGCGTGCGCAGCAGGGACTCCATCCCCGACTTGGACAGGCTCACGCAACCGGAAGTGCCGCTGCCGTGGTCCATGTGGAGCCAGATGCTGCCGCCCTTGGCCTGGCCCTGCGGGCGCGTCGGGTCGTTCGGCGGAGTCCCCTTGGCGCGGTTGTAGTCGATGGCGATGACGTAGTCGAAGTCGTGCCAGTGCGTCTTGGGCCAGTAGTGCGGGGCCTGGATGGACGCCGACTTCGTGTAGGGCAACTTGGCGCCGGGGTCCGCGAGCACCCCTCCCGCGTCGGTGAGCGTGAACACGCCGACCGGGCTGCGCTTGTCGTTCTCGTGGTGGTCGGTGGTCCAGCCCTTCTTGCCGTTGTGCGCGGGCCAGCTGCGGGCCTTCTGCCAGGTCGTGTCCTTGTCGCCCGACTTCGTGTAGAGGACGACGGTCGACTTCGCCGAGTCCACGCCGTCGCCGTAGACCGCTACCACCTGACGGGAGTTCTTCGGGATCCTGGACTGCAGGCCGTCGCCCACGTCTGGGATGCGCCGGAGATCGGCGGCTCCTGCTCCGCTGCCTTGCCCCGCGCTCCCGCCGTGCCCGGCCTCACCCTTCCCCGCAGCGTTGTCGTCCCCGTCCCCGCAGGACGTCAGGAGGACACCGCAGGCCGCTACCACGACCACCGTTCGCACCACACCGGCTATACGCATCCGCCCATGGTCGCACCCGGCCCACGGCACCCCCGACAAGCCCCGCGGCCGAGGCCGGGACCGGGCCGATTCTTTACCCCGGAACGGAAAATCGTTTGCTTCGGACCACCGCGCGAGGTGAACCTTTCACGGTTTGTAACCGCCGTCCGCTTCCTCGGTCATCGCCCGGAGCGACGGCCGCCGCACCGAGTCCTGGGACATCATGCAGATTCGCGACCTTCCGTATCCCGACCCCGGCGTCCCCGATGCCCGGTCGGGACCGCGCTTCTTGCTGTGGCTCGGCCGCAACCAGTTGGGCGGACAGCTCAAGTCCCTCGCCTGGGGCCTGCTGCACTTCAGCTCGATCGCCGGCCTGCCGTACCTGGTCGGCGTCGCCGTCGAAGCCGTACTCGACCGCTCCGGTGCACGGCTCGCCCTCTCGGGCGCACTGATCGGCCTCTTCGGCATAGCCATCGCCGTCGGTGACACGATGCTGCACCGCACCGCCATCACCAACTGGATCACGGCCGCCGCCCGGGTGCAGCAGCTGCTCGCCCGCAAGACGGCCGCGCTCGGCTCCGCGCTCACCCGGCGCGTCGCCGCCGGCGAGGTCGTGGCGGTCTCCACCGGCGACGTCGAGAAGATCGGATGGTTCGTGGAGGCGCTGTCGCGATTCGCGGCTGCCGCCTTCACGGTCGTCCTGGTCTGCGTCGGGCTCGTCCTCTACCAGCCCGCCCTCGGCGTCGTCGTGGCGGTGGGCATCCCGGTGCTCGCGCTCGCCGTGCTCCCGCTGCTGCCCCGCGCCACACGCCGGGCGGATCTCCAGCGTGAGAAGGCGGGCCGGGCCACCGAGCTGGCCTCCGACACCGTCGCTGGCCTGCGGGTACTGCGCGGCATCGGCGGCGAGGAACTCTTCCTCGACCGCTACCGCAGCGCGTCCCAGGAGGTCCGCACCGCCGCGGTGCGCAGTGCCCGGATGTGGGCCGCCATCTCGGCGATCCAGGTTCTGATGCCGGGCCTGCTGCTCATCGCGGTCGTCTGGCAGGGCGTCCATCTCGCCCGCGAGGGCCGCATCACGGTGGGCGAGCTCGTCACCGTCTACAGCGCCATCATGATGCTCAACTACCCGCTGCGGCACTTCGAGGAGATCGCCATGGCGTACTCCTTCTCGCGCCCCTCCGCGACGCGGGCGGCGAGGGTTCTGGCTCTGCGACGGACGACGGAGGCGGTTTCCGGGGGTGCTACAGGTGAGGCCCGCGCCGGGGAGGCCGGGGATGCTGGGGATGCCGGGGGTGGCTGCGAGCACTCCGTAGGGCGGGGCGCCGACCCGGTGCTTCCCACGGGAGGCCCGCTGGAGCCGTCCGGTGACCTGTACGACCCGGCGACCGGCCTGCTCGCCCCGGCCGGACGGCTCACCGCCGTGGTCTGCGGCGACCCCGACGAGGCGGGTCGACTCGCCGAACGGCTCGGCGGACACCCCGCGTTCGAGGAGGCAGCCGCTCTGCCGTCCGTACACCTGGGCGGCGTGCCGCTCGACGACCTGCCCCTGGACACCGCCCGCACCGCCGTCCTCGTCCAGGACAAGGACCCCGTCCTGCTCTCCGGGACCCTCCGCGCACTTCTCGACGTACCGGGCTCAGGGGCGGTCAGCCCTACGGAGGCGCTGACCGCGGCGCAGTGCGGCGACGTGCTCGACGCGCTGGCGCAGGCATCGGTGGACGACGACCCGATGGCCGCCCATCTCACGGAGCGCGGCCGCTCCCTCTCCGGAGGCCAGCGCCAACGCCTCGCCCTGGCCCGCTCGCTGGTCACCGACCCGGAAGCACTGGTGCTCGACGAGCCGACGTCCGCCGTCGACTCGCACACCGAGGCCCGGGTCGCCGACGGCATCCGGCAGCTGCGCCGTGGACGCACCACCGTGGTGCTCACCTCGTCACCGCTGCTCCTGGACCGCGCCGAACGTGTCGTCTTCCTGGCCGACGGCGAGGTCGCGGCAGTGGGCGAACACCGCGAACTGATGCACGACGAACCGCGGTACCGCGCCGTCGTGACTCGCGAGACCGACGCCGAACGCGTCACTGCACAAGCCGCCCTGACAGACTTCGACATCGAGGAGACGGCATGACCGGCCTGGCTCCCCCGGCCTACGATCCGGCCCTCCCCACGACGGCGGAGACGCTGCCCATAGGCTCGACCGCGACCGTGCGCGCCTACGTGGGCGAACTCTTCCAGCGCCACCGCCGGTCCTTCCTGCTCCTCATCCTCGTGAACACGCTCGCCGTCGTCGCCTCGATGGCAGGCCCCTACCTGCTCGGTGGCCTGGTCGAGAAGGTCTCGGACGACACCCGTGACCTCCATCTGGGGCTCACCATCGGGCTGTTCGCTTTCGCGCTCGTGGTGCAGGCCTACTTCGTGCGCGAAGTGCGGCTGCGCGGGGCGGTGCTCGGCGAGCGGATGCTGGCGGACCTGCGGGAGGACTTCCTCGTACGCTCCGTCGGGCTGCCGCCCGGCGTCCTGGAGCGGGCCGGTACCGGCGACCTCCTCTCCCGGATCACCACGGACATCGACCGTCTCGCCAACGCCATGCGCGAAGCCGTGCCGCAACTCGCCATCGGTGTGGTGTGGGTCGTGCTGCTGCTCGCCGGTCTCACGGTGACCGCGCCCCCGCTGGCGCCCGCCGTACTCGTCGCCGTACCCCTGCTCGTCGTGGGCTGCCGCTGGTACTTCAAGCGCGCGCCGTCCGCCTACCGTTCGGAGGCCGCCGGGTACGCCGCCGTGGCCGCCGCCCTCACCGAGACCGTCGACGCGGGACGCACGGTCGAGGCCCACCGCCTCGGTCCCCGCCGCATCGAACTCTCGGAGCGCCGCATCAAGGAGTGGACCGCCTGGGAGCGGTACACCCTCTATCTGCGCTCGGTCCTGTTCCCGGTCATCAACTTCACCCACACGACCGTGCTCTGCTCGACTCTGATGATCGGCGGTGTCTTCGTCCTCCAGGGCTGGATCGGCGTGGGGCAGCTGACCACGGGCGTGCTGATCGCGCAGATGCTCGTCGACCCGCTCGGGATCATCCTGCGCTGGTACGACGAGCTGCAGGTCGCCCAGGTCTCGCTCGGCCGGCTCGTCGGTGTGCGCGACATCGAGCCGGACAGCGGCGACGCCTCCGTGGTGCCGAACGGGCGCCACGTGCTCGCCGACGACGTGCACTTCGGCTACCGCGCGGGCGTGGACGTCCTTCGCGAGGTGTCCCTCGCCGTCGAACCCGGCTCGCGCGTGGCCCTGGTCGGCCCGTCCGGAGCGGGCAAGTCCACTCTCGGCAGGCTGCTCGCCGGGATCTACGGACCGCGGACCGGCCGCGTCACCCTGGGCGGTGCCGCCTTGTCCGCCATGCCCGCGGAGGAGGTACGCGCACATGTGGCCCTGGTCAACCAGGAGCACCACGTCTTTGTGGGCTCTCTGCGCGACAACCTCCTGCTCGCCAGGGTTGGGGCACGCGACGCCGAACTCTGGGCAGCGCTCGGCGCGGTCGACGCCGCCGACTGGGCACAGGCCCTCGATGACGGTCTGGACACCGAGGTCGGCTCCGGCGGCTTCGCGCTGACGCCTGCACAGGCGCAGCAGATCGCTCTGGCGCGACTGGTCCTCGCCGATCCGCACACCCTCGTCCTGGACGAGGCGACCTCGCTCCTCGACCCGCGCGCGGCACGGCACTTGGAACGCTCCCTCGCCCGCGTTCTGGACGGCCGCACCGTCGTGGCGATCGCCCACCGACTGCACACCGCACACGACGCGGACGTGATCGCGGTGGTCGAAAACGGCCGGATCACCGAACTGGGCAGCCACGACCAACTGGTGGCGGCGGACGGTGCGTACGCGGCACTGTGGCGGTCCTGGCACGGGTAGGAGGCGTGCGAGACGCACGAAGGTGGGGCGCGCGTGCGGCACGGGGCGCTCGGGCGTGGGACGTGTGGGCGTAGGAGTTGTGGACGTGAGGCTAGTGGGCGTGGGGCACGCATTCATGGGGCCGGTGTGCGTGCGGTCGGCGTGCATGCGGCCGGTGTGGATGCGGTCGGCGTCCGCGCGGTCAGCGTCGGGCGGAAGTTGAACCGATGGCGGATAGCACCCGGCATCCTGCCGCAGTGGTTCGGCGGGCGAGCGAGGGCACTCGCGCCCGGGGTGCCCTGCCACCATCCACACAGGGGTGGCCAGGGTGCGTGGATGGCTGCATCGCCCACGGATCCCGGCACCCCTGACCGTCGCGGGCCTGCCCGCTACCTCTGGTGGACGATTGTCAACCAGCGCCAACGCGTTGCTCTGGGCGCGCTGCTGGGCAGCGCCTGGATGATCTGCCTGACGCTTCCCCCGTACGTCCTGTCCCACGCCATCGACGACGGCCTGCTGCCCGGCGACCGGCCCGCCCTCCTCGGCTGGTCCGCCGCCTTGCTCGGCATCGGAATCCTGAACGCTCGGCTGGCGATCATGCGGCACCGAACGATGACCAGGATCCGGCTCGACGCCTACTGCCGGACGGTGCGTGTCGTCGTCGGCCACGCGACCCGGCTCGGCGCCGCGCTGCCCCAACGGCTCTCCGCGGGCGAGGTCGTCACCATCGGCCACTCCGACGTGGGCGTGATCAGCCAGACACTCACCGTGACCGGACCCGGTGTGGGTGCGGTGATCGCCTACTTCGTGGTGGCCGCGCTGCCGCTCTCCGTCTCCGCGCTGCTCGCCGTGGTGGTGCTGGTCGGCGTGCCGCTGCTCGCTGTACTGATCGGTCCTTTCCTCGGCCGGCTGCAGAGGGCGGAGACGGACTACCGGGAGCGCCAGGGCACACTCGCCGCGATACTCGGGGACCTCGCGGGCGGTCTCCGCGTCCTCAACGGACTCGGCGGCAAGGGGGCATTCGCCACCCGCTACCGCGAGGCCTCGCGCAGGCTGCAGGACGAGGACTACCGGGTCGGGTCGAGCATGAGCTGGATCCAGGCCTTCGGCCTCGGCCTGCCCACCCTGTTCCTGGCCGCCGTGACATGGCTCGCCGCGCGCATGGCCGCACAGGGCACCATCACGGTGGGCGAGTTGGTGGCTGTCTACGGCTACGTCGCCGTGCTCGTGGTGCCCGTAACATTCTTCATCGAGGGCGGCTACGACATCGGCCGAGGCCTGGTCGCCGCGCGGCGCGTCGTGGACTTCTTGAACCTGGAGCGTGGGGGCGACACGGCCGGTGCGAGACTCCCCGATGGGTCCGCCCGTCCGCTCCCTGCCCCCAGAGCACCGTCCGTGCTGCGCGACCCGCAGTCCGGGGACGAGGTGGCACCCGGGACCTTCACCGCGCTCGTCAGCGCTCGTGCCTCGGATGGCACAGACATCGTCGATCGCCTCGGCCGGTTCGCGCCCTCCCCCGCCACCTGGAGTTCGGTCCGCCTCGACACCGTCGCACTCGACGAGGTGCGCGCACGGATCCTGGTGGCGGACAACGAAGCCGACCTCTTCGCCGGTACGCTGCGCGCGGCGCTCTCCGGGCGCCGGTCCCCGGATGAGATCGCCCTCGCCCACGCGGTGGACGCGGCCGTGGCCCGTGACATCGTCCTCGGACTGCCGGACGGCTTCGACGCCATCCTCGATGCGCACGGCCACAACCTCTCCGGCGGGCAACGCCAGCGCGTCCGGCTGGCCCGCGCCCTCGTCGCCGACCCGGAAGTCCTCCTTGCCGTCGACCCCACGTCGGCAGTCGACGCCCACACCGCGGCAACCATGGCGGCCCATCTGCGCGCCGCCCGCAAGGGCCGCACCACACTCGTCACCAGCACGTCCTCTCTCGTACTCGACCATGTCGACGTCGTGTACTACGTGGTCGACGGCCGTGTCACCGCCATCGGCCGACACACCGAGCTGCTGGCCGGGCGCCCGGACTACAGGCGCTTGGTGCTGCCCGACGCCGACGAGGGCGAGGGCGATGTGGCGCATGAGCCGCACGCGCCACGAGACCGCACGCCTTCCCACCCTTCCGCCGAGCCGGATCATGAGGCACTCCGATGACGCCCGCAACGCCGGCCGGCCGTGGCGACGCGGCCGATCCCGGAGCCGGGCACCTGCCTGTAGCCAGCCGCCGCCAGGTCCGCCAAGCCGCTGTCCGCCTCATCCGCCAGGACACCGGTGCCTTCATCACGATGATCGTCTTCAATGCGCCCGCCGCGGCCGCGGGCCTTGTCGGACCGTGGCTGCTCGGGCGCATCATCAACACGGTCAAGGACGGCGGAGGTGTCTCCGCCGTCGACCGCCTGGCACTCGGCATCCTCGCCGGAGCCCTCGCCCAGCTTCTCCTGGCGCGCCACGCCCGCTACCTCGCCCACCATTTCGGTGAGCGGACCCTCGCCCGTATCCGGGAACAGTTCGCCGACCGGGCGCTCGCCCTGCCCGCCTCGGTCGTGGAACGGGCCGGTGCGGGAGACCTGACGGCCCGCGGCAGCACTGACGTGGCGACCGCGGGGCAGGCGCTGCGGGATACGGGCCCCGATGTGTTCGTCGCGGCCGTGCAGGCGCTGTTCATTCTCTGCGCCGTCTTCCTGCTCGACCCGCTGCTCGGTGTCTGCGGCGTGCTCGGTCTCACCGGCATCTGGTTCGCTACTCGCTGGTACCTGCGCCGGGCCCGCTCCGCCTACCTCCAGCAGGGAGCGGCCCACTCCTCGCTGGCGGAGGTGCTCGCCGCCACCGCGACCGGAGCCCGCACCGTCGAGGCCTTCGGTCTGGAGGGCCGTCGTGTCACGGAGAGCGAGGCGGAGATCGAGGCGGAGATCGAGCGGTGCCTCACTGCCCACGACCGGACGTTGTTCCTGCGCAGCGTTCTCTTCCCTTCGATCGACATCTCGTACGCCGTGCCGGTCGTCGTCGTGCTGCTCGTCGGCGGCGCTCTGCACGAGCAGGGTTCCGTATCCCTGGGCATGGTGGTCGCGTCGGCTTTGTACCTGCGCCAGCTCTCCCAGCCGCTGGACACGATCCTTCAACAGGTCGAACAGCTGCAGAGCAGTGGTGCCTCCTTCGCCCGGGTCGAGGGCCTTGCCGCCGTCCCTGCCGAGCCGGCCGATCCCTCCACCCCGTCCGTCGCCCCTCGGATCCCCGGACCTGGGGGCACGATCGAGCACCAGCGCATCGAGATCCGCGGGGTGCGCTTCGCGTACGGCGCCGGTGGCGAGGTCCTGCGCGGCGTCGATCTCACCGTGCGCCCCGGTGAACGCCTGGCGATCGTCGGCCCCTCGGGAGCGGGCAAAAGTACCCTCAGCCGTCTGCTGGCAGGCATCGACGCCCCTACGGCAGGGGCGGTGACCGTCGGCAGCACGCCGATCGTCGAGTTGCCGCCCGAGCGGCTGCGGCGTCAGGTCGTCCTCGTCACGCAGGAACATCATGTCTTCCTGGGCACCGTGCGTGACAACCTGCTCATCGCGGCGGAGTCCGCCACGGACATCGAACTGAGCGCCGCCCTGACTGCGGTCGGCGCCGACTGGTCCGGCGGCCTGCCGGACGGGCTGGACACGGAGCTGGGCCCCGGGGGCCATCGGTTGCACAGCGCCCAGGCCCAGCGATTGGCACTGGCTCGCGTGGTGCTCGCCGATCCGCACACGCTGATCCTCGACGAGGCTACCGCGCTCCTGGATCCGGCGATGGCACGTCATACGGAACGGGCCCTGGCCGCCGTCCTCCGCGACGCACCGTCATCGCCATCACCCACCGCCTGCAGACGGCCCACGACGCGGACCGCGTGGCGGTCATCGAGGATGGCCGGCTGACCGAGCTCGGCACCCACGACGAGCTCGTGGCAGCCGATGGCAGCTACGCCGCGCTGTGGCACTCCTGGCATGGGAAGCACCCGCCCGCACCCTGAGTGATGGCGGGCTTTGCCTTGGTCTGCGTCCGGGCAACAGCCGTCCCCGGGCGGGCGGCCATCCCTGCGAGGACGGCGACCCGCCCGGCCAAAGTCTTCGTCCTGCGTTCGAAGAACAGTCTTCAGATGAAGTTGAGCGCGGCCGCGCCGCCCACTCCCCCGAGCAGCATGAACACCGGCATGAGCACCTTGAGCTCGATCCAGCTTCCGGCTCGGAACCGCATCATCTTCGGTGGTCCGATCGGGTACCAGCGCTTGCGGCCGATGGGGATGGGCCACAGGATCGGGCACCCGGAGACGGTCAGCGCATCCCCGATGTCGTGCACCAGCGCACCGAGCACGATCGGCAGGCCCAGCCACAGATACTCCTGGCCAGGCGCGGTGAACATCCAGTCCGAGCCGTTGCCGGGCTCGTCCAGGATTCCGGCGAGGATCCAGGCACTCGTCGCCGCGAGCAGCCACACCAGCACATCGCTGCTCGACCCGCGGGCCGCCCGCCACAGCAGGCCTTCGATGGCGAGCACCATGTGGACGAAGAGGATCGCGAGGACCGCCCAGCGTCCGCCGAAGATCGCCAGAGCCGATGCGCCCGCCCCTATCAGCACCGCCCACAGCCAGGTGTGCGTGAGCGTGCGGTGACCGCCGGAGCGACGCGGGTCCCCCTGTTTGCGGGTCGCCTTGTACACGGCGTACGAGAGTTTGTCGACAATTTCGCACAGGCCCCGCGAGAGTGGCCCGAAGGCCCGTGAGATGGTCGCCGACTTGTGGTCGAGATCGGGCGCGAGCGCCGCCCCGGCGCAGATCAGCGCTCCTACGAGGAGGACCGGCCAGGGCATCGTGTGTCCCGCGGCCGCCGCAGCGGCACCGACCCCCAGCCAGGCTGCCGCCCCCGACAGCGAGTGTGCCGGTCCCATCATTGCTGTTGCCCGCCCCATTTCCAGTCTTCTGACGCCCCGTTGGCGACACAGCGTAGCGTTCGTGATCTTCGTGGGAACGTCCGGTTCCCTGATCAGGTGGGAAGGAAGGCAAGATGGGGGTGTGACCCTTATCGATCAGCTGCCGCCGGATGCCGACCCCGATGCCCTCTACGAAGCCTTTTCGACATGGGCCGAGGACCAGGGCATCACGCTCTACCCGGCCCAGGAGGAGGCGCTGATCGAGGTGGTCTCCGGGGCGAACGTGATCTTGTCCACGCCGACCGGGTCCGGCAAGAGCCTGGTCGCGGCGGGCGCCCACTTCACGGCGCTCGCCCAGGACAAGGTCACCTTCTACACGGCGCCCATCAAGGCTCTGGTGTCGGAGAAGTTCTTCGACCTGTGCAAACTCTTCGGCACCGAGAACGTCGGCATGCTGACGGGCGACGCGTCGGTCAACGCCGACGCCCCCGTCATCTGCTGCACGGCCGAGGTCCTCGCCTCGATCGCGCTGCGGGACGGCAAGCACGCCGACATCGGCCAGGTCGTGATGGATGAATTCCACTTCTACGCCGAGCCGGACCGCGGGTGGGCCTGGCAGATCCCGCTCCTTGAACTCCCGCAGGCGCAGTTCATCCTCATGTCGGCGACCCTCGGCGACGTCAGCATGTTCGAAAAGGACCTGACACGACGCACCGGCCGGCCCACCTCGGTCGTCCGTTCCGCGACGCGCCCGGTCCCGCTGTCGTACGAATACCGTCTGACGCCGATCACCGAGACGCTCACCGAGCTCCTGGAGACCAAGCAGGCGCCGGTCTACATCGTGCACTTCACTCAGGCCCAGGCGGTCGAGCGCGCGCAGTCGCTGATGAGCATCAACATGTGCACGCGCGAGGAGAAGGACAAGATCGCCGACCTCATCGGCAGCTTCCGCTTCACCACCAAGTTCGGCCGCAACCTCTCCCGGTACGTGCGCCACGGGATCGGCGTGCACCACGCCGGCATGCTGCCCAAGTACCGGCGACTGGTGGAGAAGCTCGCCCAGGCGGGCCTTCTCAAGGTCATCTGTGGCACGGACACCCTGGGTGTCGGCGTCAACGTGCCGATCCGCACCGTGCTTTTCACGGCGCTCACCAAGTACGACGGCACCCGGGTCCGCACGCTGCGGGCGCGGGAGTTCCATCAGATCGCCGGGCGCGCCGGGCGTGCGGGCTTCGACACGGCGGGACTCGTGGTCGCCCAGGCGCCCGAGCACGTCATCGAGAACGAGAAGGCCCTCGCCAAGGCCGGCGATGATGCGAAGAAGCGCCGCAAGGTGGTCCGCAAGAAGGCGCCGGAGGGCTTCATCGCCTGGTCCGAGAGCACCTTCGAGAAGCTCATCGCATCTGAGCCGGAGCCGCTGACCTCCCGCTTCCGCGTCACGCACACCATGCTGCTCTCCGTGATCGCCCGGCCCGGCAACGCCTTCAAGGCGATGCGCCATCTCCTCGAGGACAATCACGAACCGCGCAAACAGCAGCTGCGGCACATCCGCCGGGCCATCGCGATCTACCGCTCCCTCCTCGCCGGCGGCGTGGTGGAGAAGCTCGACGAGCCGGACGCCACGGGACGCATCGTGCGCCTGACGGTCGACCTTCAGCAGGACTTCGCCCTCAACCAGCCCCTTTCGACGTTCGCCCTCGCCGCCTTCGAAGTGCTCGACCCCGAGTCCCCTTCCTACGCCCTGGACATGGTGTCCGTCGTCGAGTCCACTCTCGACGACCCGCGCCAGATCCTCGCGGCCCAGCAGAACAAGGCGCGGGGCGAAGCGGTGGCCCTGATGAAAGCGGACGGTGTCGAGTACGAGGAGCGGATGGAACGGCTCCAGGACATCACGTACCCGAAGCCCCTGGAGGAGTTGCTCTTCCACGCCTACAACACGTACCGCACCAGCCACCCGTGGGTCGGCGACCACCCCTTGTCCCCGAAGTCCGTCATCCGGGACATGTACGAGCGGGCGTTGTCCTTCACCGAATTCACGTCCTTCTACGAGCTCGCCCGCACCGAAGGCATCGTGCTGCGCTACCTCGCGGGCGCGTACAAGGCCCTGGAGCACACCATCCCGGACGACCTGAAGTCCGAGGACCTGGAGGATCTGATCGCCTGGCTCGGCGAGATGGTGCGTCAGGTCGACTCCAGCCTCCTCGACGAGTGGGAGCAGCTGGCGAACCCTGAGGTCATGACGGCCGAAGAGGCCCAGGAGAAGGCCGACCAGGTCAAGCCGGTCACCGCCAATGCCCGCGCTTTCCGCGTCCTGGTCCGCAACGCGCTGTTCCGCAGGGTCGAGCTGGCCGCGCTCGACCATGTGGAGGAGCTGGGCGAGCTGGACGCCGAATCCGGCTGGGACGCGGATGCGTGGGGTGAGGCCATGGACAAGTACTGGGACGAGTACGAAGATCTCGGCACCGGCCCCGATGCCCGTGGCCCCAAGCTGCTGCTCATCGAGGAGGATCCCGAGCACGGTCTGTGGCGCGTCCGGCAGACGTTCGCCGACCCGAACGGCGACCATGACTGGGGCATCAGCGCGGAGGTCGATCTCGCGGCTTCCGACGAGGAGGGCCGCGCCATCGTCCGTGTCACGGACGTCGGCCAGCTCTGAGCGCCCCGAGGATCCGCGTCTCCCGGACAGAAGTCGAGGAACTGTCATGAACAATCCCGCCGACCGGCTGGTCGACCTGCTGAACCTGGAGCAGATCGAGGTCAACATCTTCCGGGGCCGCAGCCCGAACGAATCCCTGCAGCGGGTGTTCGGTGGGCAGGTCGCAGGACAAGCCCTGGTGGCGGCGGGCAGGACCACCGAGGGCGACCGCCCGGTGCACTCGCTCCATGCGTACTTCCTGCGCCCGGGTCGCCCGGGCGTTCCCATCGTGTACCAGGTCGAACGGGTCAGGGACGGGCGCTCCTTCACCACGCGCCGCGTCACCGCCGTCCAGCAGGGTCGCACCATCTTCAATCTCACCGCCTCCTTCCACCAGCCCGAGCAGGGCGCCTTCGAACACCAATTGCCGCCGCGCCTCGCGGCTCCGGATCCGGAGTCGCTGCCGACGGTCGCCGAGGAGATCAGGGAGCACCTCGGCGCGCTGCCGGAGCAGCTGGAACGCATGGCCCGGCGCCAGCCTTTCGACATCCGCTACGTCGAACGGCTGCGCTGGACCGCCGAGGAGATCAAGGACGCCGAGCCACGTAGCGCGGTGTGGATGCGCGCCGTCGGCCCACTGGGCGACGACCCCCTCGTGCATACCTGCGCACTCACGTACGCGAGCGACATGACGCTCCTCGACGCCGTCCGCATCCCGGTGGAGCCGCTCTGGGGCCCGCGGGGCTTCGACATGGCCTCGCTCGACCACGCCATGTGGTTCCATCGCCCCTTCCGCGCCGACGAGTGGTTCCTCTACGACCAGGAGTCGCCCATCGTCACGGGGGGCCGGGGCCTCGCCCGTGGCCGCATCTACGACGCTGAGGGCAGGCTCCTGGTGTCAGTGGTGCAAGAGGGGCTGTTCCGTCCGTATGGGGAGCGCCACATGGACAGTCCGACACCAGACAGATGATCAGCGGCAATCCGGGTGGGAGGCGCATTGCGACGGATCGAGGCAGCGGAGCGGCGGGCGAGGCTGGCGCTCCGCCACCGGCTGACCGCCCGGACCAGGTCGGACGATCCGGTCGAGGTGGCCCGGTCGCTGCTGGCCCTGCACGGCACCGACCCGTCGTCGGTGTACATCGGCGCCTGGGCCCGGATGCGGGACGGTCGTGTGGCGGACGTGGAGCGTGCCCTGTACGAGGATCGGTCCCTGATCCGCCTGATGGGGATGCGGCGCACGGTCTTCGTGACGTCCCTGGACGTGGCTCCGGTGTTGCAGGCCGCCTGCTCGCGAGCAGTTGCCACGAGGGAGCGCCGTCTCGTCCTGCGGATGCTTGCCGAAGCCGGCGTCGCCGATGACGCGACGGGTGTCGAGGCCTGGCTGGTGCAGGCCGAGGACGTGGCGCTGCGTGCTCTCAAAGGACGGGGGGAGGCGACGGCGAGTGAACTCGCCGGCGACGACCCTCTTCTGAGCACCGAGCTGGTCATGGCGCGCGGCAAGAGCTACGAGGGCCGGCAGAAGCTGGCCAGCCGGCTCCTTCTGCTGCTCTCCGCCGAGGGTCACGTAGTACGCGGAAGGCCGCGCGGAACGTGGGCCTCCCATCAGTATCGATGGGCGCCGCTGACGGACTGGTTTCCCGGTGGCCTCGCCGACTGGGACACCCAGGAGGCCGAGACAGAGCTCGCCCGGCGGTGGTTGCGCGCGTTCGGTCCGGCCACTGCGGACGACCTGCGCTGGTGGGCCGGGTGGACCAAGACCCAGACGAAGCGGGCGCTGACCGAACTGCGTCCCGTCGAGGTCGACTTGGAGGGGGCGCCCGGGCTGCTGCTTCCCGACGACGTCGAGGAGACTCCCCGCTCCGAGCCGTGGGCCGCTCTGCTGCCTGCGCTGGACTCCACCCCTATGGGCTGGCAGCACCGCCAATGGTTCCTCGGGGAGCACGGCCCGCGTCTCTTCGACAGAAGCGGCAACATCGGCCCCTCCGTGTGGTGGAACGGCCGCATCATCGGCGGTTGGGCCCAGGACGGCAACGGTGATGTCGTGTGCGGCTTCCTTGAGGACGTCGGCACAGATGCGCGGGAAGCGGTGCAAGCCGAGGCCGAGCGGCTCACCTCGCGTCTGGCCGGCGTACGGCTCAGCCCGCGCACCCGGGGACGTACCTGGCTTGAGGAAGAATTGGCCCGGTGACGGCATCAGGGCAGGGCGACAGCAGGACTTGACAGACATCTGCGCTTCCGTTCGGGATGGGTTGCGGTTTTCGTTGCGGCCGGGACGGACGGCATGAATCGCAACGCGGCGAAGGGGACGGGGAGTTGCTCGGAGATATTGGTGTGGACAGGGATCGGTTGCTGTCGGAAGCCGTTCGGCTACGCGAGACCGGCCGACGCGAGGAAGCCAGGGAGCGACTCGTAGCGCTCTGCGCACATCTCCCCCATGACGTGGAGGTGGCGTATCAGACTGCCTGGGTCCACGACACACTCGGCCTCGAGGCGGAGGCGGTGCCGCATTACGAACGAGCGGTCAGTGTGCCGGGCCTGTCGGACGTCGATCGCCGCGGAGCTCTGCTGGGTCTGGGCAGTACCTATCGGATATTGGGGCGTTACGAAGAAGCCGTCGCCACACTGGCCGATGCCGCGGCGGAGTTCCCCGATGACGGCGCACTCAAGACATTCCTGGCCATGGCGTTGTACAACACCGGCCGGACCCATGAGGCGATGAAGATGCTTCTGACCCTGCTCGCCGCCACGAGCAGCGATCCGGAACTGGCGGGTTACCTCCCCGCCATCGAGGAGTACGCCAAGGACCTGGACGCGACGGTGTAACGGCGCCTGCACCGATGCCCCGACGCCTGCGTCCTATGTCCTCCTGCGGCGCAACCACTTCATCAAGCCTCGCGACTCCTGACGTGACCCCTGGACCGCGACCTCGCTCAACGGCTCGGAGGCGGGCTGGGGCGTGGCCGTCACAGACTTGGCGTGTTGAGCGGGCCGTGGTGCCGGACGCTGTGCTCGGGCCTGCACGAGACCGATCAGCAGGCTTGAGCGCAGCCACCGGATCTCGTCGGGGTCGTCCGCGGTCGTGATCTTCTCCAGGATCCGTGCCCCGGGCGAGTCCGGTGCTCCATGGGTGCGGGGCACGGGCTTGAGCCGATTGAGGTAGGCCCGTTCGTAGGGGTCCCTGATGAGCTCCGCGGTCTGTACCGGGTCGAGTAGGGAAGCCATGGCGGCGGCGCGCTCCCACGGATCGTCGGACTGGCGCAGGAGGAACCCTGCGTAACGCCCCCGCCAATTGCGTGCTCGCAGGTCCTGGCCCTCGTCGAGGCGGTCCCGCATCGTCTCCGGCATACGTCCCGTGAGCAGCTTGGCGTTGATCTTGGATTCGGCGAAATGCCGTAGTTCTTCTGCGAGGTAGAGCCACACGACCGCCCGGTAGCGATTCAGGTAGAAGCGCACGGGCGTCAGGACGCCGGCACGTGCGAGGCGGGTGAACCGGGCCGTGGTGATGCCCATGAGCCCTGCGGCTTCCGTGGTGCCCACGGCTCTGACACTCTCCCGCAGCGTCTCGGGAAAACCGTCGCAGCCGCGCAGTCGGTCGATCTCTTCGCGGGTGACCCGTCGCTGGCCGCCCGTCGCCTCCCCTACCGTGCGGATGCGCCCCAGCATTACTGCCAGGTCGAACTCGCCCCGCTTCAGCCCCAGTTCCTTCGCTGCCCGGCTCGGCGTGACCGCCGACGGCAGGGTCGCCGCGCGTGCGGGTTGCGTAATGGTGTCACCGGTCATGGTTGATCTCCCCCGTGAGATGTGCTTGCTCTCGGGAAAAACCGTAGCCCGATCACCGCGATCCTCGCCGAGCCTGTGGATAACTCTTGACGTGGCGACGTCAGCGCAGGTCAGAGGTCCACGACTGGCGTGCGTTCGGGTTGTCGGGCGTCCACGCCCAGATGCTCTCCGACACGGTTCACGAGCAGCGTCATCTCGTAGGCCACCTGGCCGATGTCGGCCTCCGCCGAGCTCAGAACACACAGACAGCTGCCCTCGCCCGCCGCTGTGACGAAGAGGACGGCGTCGTCGAACTCGATCATCGTCTGGCGCACGTCGCCGGCATGAAAGTGTCGCCCGGACCCTTTGGCGAGGCTGTGCAGTCCGGAGGAGACCGCGGCGAGATGCTCTGCGTCCTCCCGTTCGAGATCCGAGCTCGCGCTGGTCACCAGGCCGTCGTTGGACAGCACCAGCGCATGCCGTACGTGCTCCATCCGCTGCGTCAAGTCGTCCAGTAGCCAGCCGAGCCCCGTGTTGTGCCCCATGTTCTGTCTCCCCGTGTCCCTTCCCCCTGGCTGGAGGATCTGACCTGCCAGCCTTCACCACGACCGGCGCCCCGGCAAGCGTGATGGGGACATGGCACAGAAGATGACCGATCACCAATGACCAGTGACCAATGACGGGCCCTCGTCTGGCCCGGCACCTGCGCCGTCGGCCTCTCGACCGTCGGGGATGGGCGGCGTCCCGCACAGCACGCCGATCGGATGGCTCGGTGGCCTCAGCCCACGGAGTCGAGCAGCCGTGCGGTATGGACCCGCCCCGCATGTTCGACCAGGCGTATCAGCACCTCCTTGCCCGAATCACGGTCCCGGGCGTCGCACAGCACCACCGGCGTTCCTCGGTCGAGGTCCAGGGCACGCGACACGTCCTGCGCGCCGTAGGCACGCGTGTTGGCGAAGCAGTTGACCGCAACGACGAACGGGATGTGACGATGCTCGAAGTAGTCCACTGCGGGGAAGCAGTCCTCGAGCCGTCGGGTGTCCGCGAGCACCACTGCGCCGAGAGCGCCCTGTGACAGCTCGTCCCACAGGAACCAGAACCGGTCCTGGCCCGGAGTGCCGAACAAGTACAGCGACAGGCCGGACCGGATGGTGATGCGGCCAAAGTCCATGGCCACAGTCGTCGTGGTCTTCCGGTCGACGCCTTCCGTGTCGTCCACCGAATGGCCCACCTCGCTCAGCACTTCTTCGGTGCGCAGTGGGCGGATTTCGCTGACCGCGCCGACCAGGGTGGTCTTGCCCACTCCAAAGCCGCCCGCGACCAGAATCTTCAGCGCCATGGCAGCTGTCTCGGCGGCCATGGCGTCAGAGCGCTCGGAGCCCATCGATCACCTCTCGCAGGATCTTTTCGTCGGGAAGCCGCGCTGGCGGCACCGGTCGGGTGACCGTGACGCAACCCATCTCCAGCAGATCGCCGAGAAGCACCCTGACCACCCCCACGGGCAGATCAGCGCCGGCGGCGAGCTCGGCGACGGACTGTGTCTCGGCGCGGCACAGTTCCATCAGAGCCCGGTGTTCAGGGCCGAGCACGGCGTCACCCGGCCCAGGGGCGTCGGAATCGAACGTCACGAGGGCGATCAGGTCGAAGCGGACCCCGCGGGGCCCCGGACTGGTCCGCCCGCCCGTCATCGCGTAGGGCCGGACGAGGGGCCCGGCTTCGTTGTCGTACCACTGGCTGCCGGGCCGATCCGGCATGCTGCTCATGTCCTCGGTCATACGTTCCGACCGCCCTCGGTCACGGCGTTGCGTCTTCGGTCATGAGGTCCCGACCGTCCCGGTCATCCGGCGACCGGCGGCCGCTCGACGCAGCGCGCCGGAGTGTAGAGGTGTTCGCCGACCCGTTTCACCATGCGCGCCATCTCGTACGCGACAAGGCCGATGTCGGCCGCCACTGAGGAGAGAACCGCAAGGCAGGAGCCGTCGCCCGCGGCTGCGACGAACAGGAAGGCGTCGTCCATCTCAACCATTGTCTGGCGCACTCCGCCTGCCCCGAAGTGCCGGCCTGTCCCCTTGGCCAGGCTGTGGAAGCCCGAGGCCACGGCGGCGAGGTGTTCCGCGTCCTCGCGGGTGAGACCCGTGGACGCACCGACCGGCAGTCCGTCGTTGGACAGCACCACGGCGTGCCGCACCTCGCCCACGCGCAGTACCAAGTCGTCCAGCAGCCAGTCGAGTTGTCCGGTCTGCTCTGTCGGGGTGCGCTGATCCTGGATCATGTGGTGTCTCCTTCGCTGCTGTCCGTGCCCGCTTCATGCGCCGGACTCGCCGGGGCCGAACCGCCGGTGCCGGGAAGCGGGCCGCCCCCGCGGGCCCAGCCGTCGCGGTAGGCGGTCATGCGGTCGCGCACCTGCTCCGGGCTGCGCTCGTCCTGTCTCCTTGTTCCTGCTGAGTCGCCTTGGTCCGCGGGATGGCGTTCGCGCAGCTGAGGGGCGAGGCTCGCCTGACGGACTCGGCGCGGCAGTTCGCCCGACGTATCGTGGGCATCGGCCCTGGCTATGTCGAGGGAGCCGTTGCCGTGACGATCGGCGGAAGTGGTCTCCGGGGTGTCCCGCGTGTCTCCACCCCGGTGCAGACGCAACGTCGTGACGCCTACGACGGACGATTCCTCGGCCGCTGCGGCCAGCACGGGATGCGGTGCAGGGGCAGGGGCGGGAACAGAGTCGGCGTTCATGTGGTGATGGGCTGCTCCCCGCACGGGGGCGTACTCCTTGCCCGGGTCGTCCCTGCGTGCCAGGGGGCGGGTCGTAGCGGTGTGGGTCCCGGTGTCTTCCGCCGTGTGGCTGTGCAGCAGCGCAGTGGGCAGCAGCACGACCGCGGTGGTGCCGCCGTAAGGGGACGTGCGCAGGTGCACCTTGATGCCGTGGTGAGCTGCGAGCCTGCTGACCACGAAGAGACCGAGCTGATCGCTGTCGAACAGGTCGAGCCCCTCGGACTGCTCGACGCGGCGATTGGTTTCGGTGAGCATCTCCTTGCCCATGCCGAGCCCTCGGTCCTCGATCTCCAAGGCATAGCCGTTCCCCACCGGTTCGCCACTGACCCGCACCTTGGTGTGGGGCGGTGAGAACTGGGCGGCGTTTTCGACGAGTTCGGCCAAGAGGTGGGTGAGGTCGGCCACGGCGGTCCCGATGACCGAGGCCGCGGGGAGTTGTCGTACCTCCACGCGCGCGTAGTCCTCGACTTCGGACACCGCCGCACGCACCACGTTCGTCAGGGAGACGGGCATCCGCCAGGCGCGGCCCGGGGCGGCGCCGGACAGGATGATCAGGCTCTCCGCGTGGCGCCTCATCCGGGTCGTCAGGTGGTCGAGCCGGAAGAGGTCACTGAGTTCGTCGGGATCATCCGCCCTGCGCTCCATGCTGTCGAGAAGGCTGAGCTGCCGGTGTACGAGGACCTGCGTTCTGCGGGCCAGATTGACGAACACTCCGGAGATGCCGCTGGCGAGCTCCGCACGCTCGATCGCCGCACGCAGCGCTGCCCGGTGGACGGTATCGAGCGCTTGGGAGACCTGTCCCGTCTCGTCCTCCGCGGCCGGCCCCGGGGGTGCCTCGGCACGGATGTCGATCTCCTCTCCGGCGCGCAGCCTCCGCATGGCCTCCGGCAGTTTGCGGTGAGCGATCTCCAGGGCACCGTTGCGCAGGCTGACGAGTTCGACGACGAGGCCTCGGCCGATGCGTACGGAGATGACGAGTGAGGCGGCGACCGCGACGAGTCCGAGAAGTACGGCGGCACCTGCCGCGGTGAGCACTCCGTGGGTGAGCGGGTCGGCGCCGTCCGCGGCGCTGTGTGCCGCCTTCTCCTCAATGGCGCGGAGCCCGCCGCTGACAGCCGCGTAGGCCTCGTCCCAGGGGCCCCCTGGGGCAGCGGCGAGCGCCTTGCGGCCGGGCTCGGCCAGCGTCACCTTGTCCTCGGTGGCCCGAACCACTCCGTAGGCGCCGCCTGCATCAACTTCACGCCAGGCCGCCCGCTCCGGTGCGCCCAGGTCCGCGACCGCCGTTTCGGTCAGCGTCCGGCGGGTGGCGACCGCACCGGTGAACAGCCGGAGCCGCTCACCCTCCAGGGCCCCGTCCAGCCGGGCGGCGGCGAGCAGGGCGTCCTCTCTCGCCAGCATCTCCCCCGCTCTGGAGAATTCGAGCAGCACGCGCGCGTGGGACCCCTGTGCGGCGTCCTGCATGCCGGTGAGGGCGCCGCCCACCGCGAAGGCGCGAGTGATCGTCTTCGTGTACTGGCCGTACGCCGCGTCCCACCCCGTTCGGCCGTCCAGCACTTCGCCCCGCAAGGAGCGCAGGCCCCCGACGCCGGACACGAACGCTGACAGCCGGTCGGTCACGCCTTTGGGGAGTCCCGCTCCGTCCGCGACGGTTCGATGGTCACCCAAGGTCAGCCGGGCCACGGCGCGGTCGGTCCGCGTCGCCTGCCTTCGCAGTGCGCCGCCACGGTCGGCGTCCGGTTCTGCCGCGTACCGTACGGCGGCGACACGTTCCGCTTGGAGTGCCGTGACGGTCGCCTCGACCGGCGTACGCACGTCGGCGTCGACGCGCTGCACCTGGCGCAGGCGTGCCACGTCCTGTGCCGTGCTGACCGTCGCGTAGCCCCACAGGGCGAGGAGCGAGACGACGGGCACCATCAGCAGACAGACGATCTTGGCGCGCACAGTGCGCGGCCGTGCCCGCCACCAACCCGCGCGCGTGAGTGCTCTGGTGGGCGACGGATCGGTGAACCGTTCCTCTCGGTCGTGGTGTTCATCGGCGGGTGGGCCCGCGTGGGCGCGGCGGCCACGCGTCGGGGAATCCGGAGGCAGAGGTGCTGTGTCGGACGGCTCGGGAGTGCTGCGGGGGATGTCCATGGCCTCCTCGCTGGGGTGGGGTGCGGTGTGTCGCCCGGCCGGCCCGTCGACGTCAGAAGCGGGCTGCGTCGTCGAGGGGTCGCTGGGCCGAAACGGAGGCCTCGCGTTCGCCCGTGGTCGGGGACAGCGCGACGAATGCCGAGGTCAGGAAGAGGTAGGACCCGAGGCCTACGGCGAGAGGGAAGATGAACTGCATCGTCGTGGCGCCGGGCAGTGCTGCTTCGGAGGGAGTCACCCTTACGCTCACCGCTAGCATTCCCGTGTAGTGCATGCTGCTCACCGCCCCGCCCATCACCAGTGACGCCACCACGACCGCGAGCGGCGACTTGATGTTGAGACCTGCCCACAGAGCCGCGGTCGCGGCGACGACCGCGATGACCACGGAGAGTCCGACGAGTACCGGGTCGTACCTCACGTCGCCGTGCAGGCGCAGGGCCGCCATCCCCAGGTAGTGCATGCTCGCGACGCCCAGCCCCGTGGTGAGCCCACCGAGCGCGAGGGCACGTGCGCGATCCCGTCCGTATCCCACGGCGAAGACTCCGGTGCCTACCACCACCACCGCGACCAGGAGGCTGAGGATGGTGAGGGGCACGTTGTAGTGGATCTCTGTGCCGGTGACGCCGAAGCCGAGCATGGCGACGAAGTGCATCGTCCAGATGCCGGTACCGAGGGCGGAGGCGGCGGTGACAAGCCAGTTGCGGCGTGAGCGGCCCGAGGCGCCCAGCGCGCGGACGGTGCAGCGCAGCCCGAGGGCGGCGCCGATACAGGCCATCGCGTACGACAGTACGGGGGTCAGCCAGCCGAAGGTGGCGTGGTCCAGGTGTCCCATGGCCCCGGGACGCTAGTCCGACCTGGGGCGCACGATGGGGGCGCATTTCGAAAGCTGCCGGAATATGACAGAGAGGCGGCCTGGAACGATCGCGTCACGCTCGAACGAGTGCACCCAACGCGCGTGCGACCGCGTACGACCGCGTGCGGGATCATGGGTCGCATGAGCGACGACCATGCGAAGGTCCAGGAGTTCTTCACAGCGCGCGCGGCCGGCTGGGACACCCGCTTTCCCGACGACGGACCGGCCTATCGAGCCGCCGTCAACGAGCTGACGCTCCGCCCGGGCTCGTCCGTACTCGATGCCGGATGCGGGACCGGGCGAGCGCTGCCGGCGCTCAGGGACGCCGTAGGGCCCTCCGGCGTGGTCCTCGGGGTTGATCTGACGCCGGCCATGCTGGAGGCCGCTACACGCGCGGGCAGGCACCACCACGGGGAGCTCGTGCGTGCCGACGTGGCGCGTCTGCCGCTGCGCGCGGAGTCACTCGACGCGGTCTTCGGCGCCGGCCTCATCGCCCATCTGCCCGACCCCGCCGAGAATCTGAGGGAGTTGAGGCGGGTGGTGCGCCCTGGAGGGCTGCTCGCCCTCTTCCATCCCATCGGCAGGGCGGCGCTCGCGGTACGGCAGGGGCGGCAGCTCACTCCGGACGATCTGCGGGCGGAGGCGAACCTCACCCCGCTCCTTACCGGTTCCGGCTGGCGCATGACGTCCTACGTCGACGAGGATGCCCGTTTTCTCGCAGTGGCCGTACGCCGGGACTGAGCGCGCCCCGGGCGACGGCGGTCATGATCGCGGTGTCGTGCCCCGCTGTACCAGGTCGGGCCAAGTCGCCGCTGAACCGCCGCTGCGTGGAACCGGACATCCACGAACGCCGGGCACGGGAAACGAGCCGAGCTCGGCGATCTCGTACCCGTCCGGGTATCCCTTGATCTCGCGGTTCTGTCGCGCGTGATGCGGCGTAACGCGCGGCGGCATGAGGCGCACCGTGCGCCCCCGCAGTCGCACCGCACCCCTGACGATGGAGCGGGTGACCGCACCCGGCTGCTCATAGCGGAAAGCCCGCAGCAACGGCTCGTCGAGGAGCGCAAGGGTCGCACGGCGCAGCAGCGGAGCCATGGGGCGCGGATACCACGAGGCCATCAGGGCCAATGTCGCGTCGGACACCGCACGCGCTTCTGGGTCCCAGTTGAAGTAGGCCTTTTCGTAGCCGTCGAGGGTCGCCTCGAACTCGTCGTAGCTTGCCGGGATTTCCTTGATGCCCAGATGCTGCCCGAGGGTGCGGTAGTACGCGGCGGTGGCCTCCCTCTCGTGACGTGACAGCCTGCGCCAGCCGTAGGCATCGATCCACCGCTTCGGTACCACTACGAAGGTGCACAGTACGTAGCGCATGTCGTCGTTGCTGATGTCGTAGCTGCGATGCATCTGGTTGATGCGGCGGATGGCGGTGCGGCCCTTTTCGCTCATGAAACCGTGCTCCACGACGGCGTCGAGGAGCAGCACCGTGTCGTCGTAACGCTTCTGCGTACGATTCGTCAGCTCGGCTGTCTGTGCGAGCAGACGACCGATACTGGGCACTGCGTAGGTGCGGTAGAGCGCGAGTTCGAGAGCGCGCGTATAGTCCCACGGAAATTCGAACGCCGTGGTGAGTCGGTAGATCTCGAGGAAGTCCCGCTCCGGATCCAGGCGCCTGATCTGCTCGAGCCGCTCGAAACGCTTCATGGCGCGGTCCCCCTTCTGTCGCCGGAGCACCAACTCTACTTTGGTGCACGGAAGATGAACGCTCAGCGGCGGTGGCCGTGCCGGGGGAAGGTGGACCGCATGTTTGACGGATTCCGCAAATACTGGCGTGCCAACAAGCCGGTACGAGACGTGGATGATCCCGCCCGGATACATGAGTGTCCCAGGCGCACGCACAACCTCTTCGAAGCGGCCGCCGTCTATGTGTCGGCATGCGCCGAGAACGATGAGGACGAGATGGACGAAGCCACCGGCTGGGTCTCTCCGGAGGCACTGTCGTTCGGCGTGAGCGAGCTCGCGTGCCGAGCGGTCATCGCTCTCGCCCGCGAACGCGATGAAGCACCGCGGGACGTGGCCCGGTCACTCCTGGGTCTGCCCGCCGCGTGACTCTCCCGTCTTGCGCCGGTTCCCCTCCCGGGCTGTCGGAGACGGTGGGCCGCTCGTGAATTTCCTGGTCATCCACCCCTCGACGATCTCTGGGGCGAGTGGTTAGGGTGCGCCGACGGATGAAGCGATGGGGAGGCTGGCATGGCCGGGACGGACGACGCTGTCGCCGCCGAGGACGACGCGCTGTACGTGCTGACAGCAGTGCTCCTCACGCCCGCGAAGTTCCCCAGCGTGCTGGGCGACGACTATCCCGAGGCATGCGCGGCGCTCGGTCTCGCGCCGCTCGCCGCCGGGTACGGACTGGTGCTCGGCCAGGACGGCGAGGGCGCGCGCTGGACGGTCGTCGTCGATGACGTGTCCCTCGTGGCCGTGGCGATCGCTTCCTGGGACTGCGGCATGGAGTACGACCTGTCGCCTGACGAACGTACGGTGGTCACCGCGCTGCCCGGCTGGCCTCTCGCGGTCGCCGTGGCAGCTCCCGGGGTGCCGGCCCCGCACGATCCGGAACCGGACCCCGAGGACGCCGCGCGGCCACCGCTCTCACCACCGACTGCCGACACCTGGGGGCCCGCTCAGCGGCGGCTGGGCGCCGATGAGATAGCGCTGCAGTGGGCGGCCTGGCGAGCTCAGGTGAACGACGTCGACTTCGCCGGGGGCGGAGCCGAAGAGGATGCCCCGGAGAGCACCGGAGCGGCTCCGCCGACCGGCGTCCGGCGGGTCCTGGCGGAAGCCCGGGCGTACGTGGACACTCCCCCGCCGCTGGGCCGGGTGCGTTCGTCCTTCGCCTCGGGGGACGCGCGCACCCTTCGGGCCGACGGACCCGGCTGGTCCATGGTCGCCAGGACGGACGACATCGCATTCGTCCTGCTGGACGAGGAACCTGGAGAGGTGCTTCCGGTGGGCCGGGGGCCCGAACTTCCCGCGCTGCTGGAAGCCCTCGACAAGATGGCGGTCCGCCCTTCCTGAGCCGGGCCGGAGACTCCCTCGCGGATCGGCCGGCCGCCCGCTTCAGGACTGCCAAGGACGCAGCTCTGAGCGGCCGGGCCTCACGGATATCGGACCGCGCACACGGCTCTCAGCGTCCTATCTCCTTGCGCGTGACGCGCCGCAGCCTTCGCCGCTGACCAGAGTCGAGGGTCAGATAGGCAGCCGTGGGAACTCCGAGCACGATCAGGAGTGCGGCCCACCACGGCAGCCAGATCAGCAGAATGAGTCCGGCCGCCACACCTCCTGCGGCGATCTTCGCGTTCTTCGACATGTGTGTCGCCTCCTTCGCGGCTTCTGCCGCTCTCTGCCCTGGAAAACGGGATCGGGCCTCTCGTGGTTCCTGACCGCGCCCCTGAGAGAGCCCTGAACCGTGACCCTTACTGGTCGCGGTCCCCAGAACCCTGGCTCGCGGAATGGCTACTCACCGCCCTTCCGGCTACTCGATCCGGAGCGGCTCGCCGACCTCGTACATGTGGCGCAGTACCTGACGGTAGGAGTCGACGAATCCGGCCTCCGCGTAGGACATGTCTACGCGGGCGCAGTGTGCGCGCACGACCGGCTGGGCGAGCCGGAGGTGCGGGCGGGGCATGCTGGGAAACAGGTGATGTTCGATCTGGTAGTTGAGGCCGCCGAGGAACCAGTCGACCACGGGGCCGCCGCGGATGTTGCGTGAGGTGAGCACCTGGCGCCGCAGGTGTCCCCACCGTTCCCCGTCCGGGTCCGGCATCTCCATGCCCTTGTGGTTGGGCGCGAAGGCAAGCCCGAGGTGCAGGCCGAACAGCGCTTGGTGGATCGCGGCGAAGGCGACGGCGTGGCCGAGGGGCATCGCGGTGAGCAGCAGCGCCACGTAGCCGACGAGGTGAGCGACGAGCAGGAAACCCTCCACCACGCGTTCGCGCGCATCCTGGCGACGCAGGTCCTTGAAGCCGTAGATCTTCATGGCGACGCCCTGAAGGAGCGTCAGCGGGAAGAAGAGCCAGGCCTGATTGCGGGTGAGCCAGCGCCGGAAACCCACCCTGACCTTGGCCTGCTTGCTGGTCCATACGAGGATGTCCGCGGCGACATCGGGGTCCTTCTCGATGTGGTTGGGGTTCGCGTGGTGCCTGTTGTGCTTGTCGTTCCACCAAGCCGAACTCATCCCGAGCAAGAGGTTGCCGTGCACGAGGCCGATGGCGCGGCCGGCGGACCGGTTTCCGGTTATCTGCGAATGGCCCGCGTCGTGGCCGATGAACGCCGTCCGGGCGCACAGGACGGACAGGACGGGGGCGAGCAGCAGTACCCACCACGAGGTTCCGAGAAGGCACATTCCGACGCCCACAGCCGCCATCGCGAGGGTGTTGATCGCGATGGTGCGTATGTACCAGCCGATGCGGCGGTTCAGGAGACCCTGCTCCTTGACCGTGCGCAGGAGGGGAGCGAAATCACTTCCGGCGGTCTGCCTGCCAGGGTTGACTGGAGGGCGTTCCGCGACTGCCGCGGCCTGGGGCATGGTGGGTCTCCGGTGTTCGTGACGACGGGCTGACCTCACAGAACGTACGGATCAGCGGCCCATGGCCGCCATGGCGGCACCACCCGGGTACGACCGGGGGGCAGCACCGCTCGGCAGAGGGGGGCTGGCAACACCCCTCCCTGCCGTAGTGACCTGAATCACCGCCGTCGACCATCGGGGGGATGCCGCCCGTGCGGTACCCTCGGCCGTTCCAGTCTCAGTAGTCAAATTTGAGGAATGCGTCTCGCTGTGCACAGGCCCCCTGTCGTATCGCCCTCCGAGATCCCCGAACTCTGCCGCTGTTCCGTGCTCTTCGTGCCTGGCGATCCTCCACGCGACGGACGCGTCGCCTTCTGGCGCCCGGACGGCACCGGACCTCCTGACATCGCGGCCGGTTCCTACGAGGAGCTGGAGCTCGTCGTACCCGGGGATGACGGCGTGGAGCTCGCCACGGTGCCCACGGTGCTTCTGCCTGTCCGCGCCGCGCTGCCGGTCCTCACGCGCGCGCGTGCCGCGGCAGGGGTACACGCGACGGGTGCCTTCTGGGGTACGGCAGGAGTACTGGCGCTGCAACTGGCCGCCCGCGGGCTGCTGTTGCCTGGACTGACCGCCGGCGACTACGACGCGTGGCGTGCGGGGCCGTTGGGCGCCGAGGACCTGCAGCGGCTGCGCGAGCTGGCCGCAGCGATGCCACCGGCCGCCCACGCGCTGCCGTTGGACGGCGGGACGCCGCTGCGCCTGCCCGAGCCGGAGCGGCTGCTGCGCCAGTTCCTCGACTCCGTGGCCGACACCCTGCCGCGCTCCCCCGCGGCGCCCTTGGCATCAGGGGGCTCCGTCTTCACCGCACCGCAGCCCCAGCGAATTCCCGAACAGCGCGCCTGGGCCCTGGACGTGGCGGCCGGTCACGACGCCGGTGTCCGCGTCTCGCTGCGCGTGGAGGTCCCCGGACTCGCCGCGGTCGCCGAGGACGGCACGCGTCTGCCGTTCCGCGCGGTTCCGCAGCTGCACAGCGTCAGTGACCCGTCCCTCGTCGCGGACGCCGCCGACGTGTGGGCCGGAACTGGGACGCCGGAGCAGGCCTTCGGGCCGCGCTGGCGCATGGACGCCCTGCTGGCCTTGCGTCGTGCCACGCGCGCGTGGCCGCCGCTCGCCCCACTGCTCTCCGCCACCGTGCCCGACGCCATCGAGCTGGCCGACGAGGACGTCACCGCGCTCCTGGGTGAAGGCGCCCGGATGCTGGCCGTCGCGGGTGTCGACGTGCACTGGCCCAAGGAGTTGGCGCGAAATCTCACCGCTCGGGCGGTCATCGGCCCGCCGGACGAGGAGGATGACAAGCAGGGCAAGGGCCCGCACAAGCTTTCCTCGGACACGCCGTCCTTCCTGTCCGCCGACGCGTTGCTGGCCTTCAACTGGCGCTTCGCGCTGGGCGGCCAACAGCTGACCCGGGCCGAACTGGACCGTCTCGCCGAGTCCAACCGTCCGGTGGTGCGCCTGCGCGATCAGTGGGTACTCATCGATCCCGAAGAGGCCCGCCGCGCCCGCGATCGGCATGATCACAAGGTCGCCCCGATCGACGCGCTCAGCGCCGCGCTGACCGGCACGGCCGAGGTCGATGGGCAGCCGGTCGACGTGCAACCGACCGGGTGGCTCGCCACCCTGCGTGAACGACTCGCCGACCCGGAGGGCATGGAGCCCGTCGGACAACCCGAGGCCCTTGCCGCCGAGTTGCGCGACTACCAGCTGCGCGGCCTGAACTGGCTGGCACGGATGACCTCGCTCGGTCTCGGCGCCTGCCTCGCCGACGACATGGGTCTCGGTAAGACGATCACGCTGATCTCGTTGCATCTGCACCGTCAGGCGCAGGAGGAGTCAGCGGGGCCCACGCTGGTGGTCTGCCCGACGTCGCTGATGGGCAACTGGCAACGCGAGATCGAGAAGTTCGCACCCGGCACGCCGGTCCGCCGCTTCCACGGGGCCCGGCGCGACCTGGAGGGCCTGGCGGACGGCGAGTTCGTGCTGACCACTTACGGCACGATGCGGCTCGACACGGAGAAGCTCGGTCAGACCTCTTGGGGCATGGTCGTCGCCGACGAAGCCCAGCACGTCAAGAATCCGTATTCGGCCACGGCCAAGCAACTGCGCACGATCGGTGCACGCGCGCGCGTGGCGCTGACCGGCACTCCGGTGGAGAACAACCTTTCCGAGCTGTGGGCGATCCTCGACTGGACGACGCCCGGCCTGCTGGGCAGGCTCAGCACCTTCCGTACGCGCTACGCCCAGGCCGTGGAGGGCGGCGCGGATCCCACCGCCGCCGAGCGGCTCGGACAGCTCGTACGTCCGTTCCTCCTGCGCCGCCGCAAGTCGGACCCGGGGATCGCACCCGAGCTGCCACCGAAGACGGAGACCGATCGCGCCGTCTCGCTCAGCACCGAACAAGCGGGCCTCTACGAAGCTGTGGTGCGCGAGACGCTCGCGGAGATCTCCGGCGCCGACGGCATCGCCCGCAGGGGCCTGATCATCAAGCTCTTCACCGGTCTCAAGCAGATCTGCAACCACCCCGCGCAGTACCTGAAGGAGGACACGCCCAGGATCCCGGGTCGCTCCGGAAAGCTGGAACTGCTGGACGAGTTGCTCGACACGATCCTTGCCGAAGGCGCAAGCGTGCTCGTCTTCACTCAGTACGTCCAGATGGCGCGGATCATCGAGCAGCATCTCTCGGCCCGCGGTGTCCCCTCGCAGTTCCTGCACGGCGGCACGTCCGTCGCGGGACGGGAGGCGATGGTGCAGCGCTTCCAGGACGGCGAGGTCCCGGTCTTCCTGCTGTCTCTGAAGGCGGCTGGAACGGGCCTGAACCTGACGCGTGCCGAGCACGTGGTGCACTACGACCGCTGGTGGAACCCCGCCGTCGAGGCGCAGGCCACCGACCGCGCGTACCGCATCGGGCAGACGCAGCCGGTGCAGGTGCACCGGCTGATCGCGGAAGGCACGATCGAGGACCGCATCGCCGACATGCTGCTGCGCAAGCGGGAGCTGGCGGACGCCGTCCTCGGCTCCGGCGAGGCCGCTCTGACAGAGCTGACCGACGCCGAGCTGTCGGATCTGGTGGAGCTGCGAGGGGGAACGCGATGAGTGACATCCATGACGAGTCGTTCGGTATCGGGGACGACGGCCCGCGCGCGGGCAGGCAGGCCGAGGAGCGCACGTTCGCGGCGCTGCCGCCCGCGCACGGCAAGGGCTTCGCGCAGAGCTGGTGGGGGCAGGCCTGGCTCAAGGCTCTCGAGGACACGGCACTCGACCTGCAGCAGCTCAAGGCGGGCCGCAGGCTCGCGCGCGCGGGCGCCGTGGGCGCGGTCTCGGTGCGGCCCGGCCGGATCACGGCGGTCGTCAAGGACCGCGACGGCACCCCGCACCGTTCCGATGTCCTGCTGCAGGAGCTGAGTTCGCAGGAGTGGGACCGCTTCCTGGCCATGGCGGTCGAGCGGGCCGGGCACATCGCGGCGCTCCTCGACCGCGAGATGCCGCCGCATCTGGTGGAGGACTCCGCGGCCGCCGGGATCGAACTCCTGCCCGCCATCGGGGACCTGGAACCGGAGTGCGACTGCGACGCGTGGGACCACTGCGGGCACACTGCGGCGCTCTGCTACCAAGTGGCGCGTCTGCTCGACGAGGACCCCTTCGTCCTGCTCCTGATGCGCGGCCGCGGAGAGCGGATACTCCTCGACGAGCTCCAGGTGCGAAGCGTCACGACAGTCGACGCGGAGCAGCCTTCGGAAGGCAGCCAGGAGACCGCCTCAGAGGGCGTGGACGCCGCGGAGGCCTACGCGGACGGCGCCATCCTCCCGCCGCTGCCCGCGCTGCCTCCGCTGCCCGCAGAGCCGGGCCTGCCGCCCGCGCTGGACACCGAGGCGGAACCTGCGCCGGGTCTCGATGTGTCAGCGGTGGAGTTTCTGGCCGCACAGACGGCTGTCGAGGCGTACCGGATGCTGGCGGACGCGCTCGCCGCCGAGCATGAGAGGCAGCCTGTCGAGGACGAGTTGACGAGCGGCGAGGACGCCGTGCGACTGGCGGCCGGTGCGCCCGGCGCCGTGGTCGAGGCGCGGCTCGCCGACGCGTCCGGCCGCGGTCCGCACGGCCTGGCCCTCGCCGTACGGGCCTGGCGGTACGGCGGGCGCGCCGCGCTCCACGTACTCGAAGAGGAGTGGACGCCGAAGGAGGAGACACTGGCACGCGCGCGTGCCGCTCTGGAGGGTGCCTGGGACGACGACGAACGGCCCCGGCTGCAGGCGGCCGCCAACCGCTGGACCGTCATCGGTGCGGACGCACAACTGCGCCATGGACGCGACGGCCGCTGGTGGCCCTATCGCAAGGACGGCGGTCGTTGGGCCCCGGCAGGGCCGGCGGCCCACGACCCGGCGACCGCGTTGGCCATGGCCACCGGCAGCGAGTGACAGCGGGCGCTCAACGGTCTGGAAGCCTCATGCGTCGGTGTGGCAGGTGGTACATGGCCGAAACACGTGCGAAGAAGCCCGCCGGCGCATTCGACTCGGGTGTCCGTGCGCCGGGAACACCGGCGCACGCACTCCCTCTGACCAGCGATTGAGCGCGGCCATGTCGTGAGCGAGCGTGGAGTACGTCGGTTCAGGAGGGTCTGGCCGCGGGAGCCTTCTCCGGCTCGACCCGAAGCATCGGATGCGTCAGCTCTGTCCGCGCGAACTATCGGTAAGGGGGTTGACCCGGGCACCGCGCTCTCGGGTGCTGATCGACCGGTGGCTGACGGCGGCGCCTCCTGCCCCTCGCAGGAGGCGCCGTCATCGTTCCTGATCGCCTGCCGAGGTCGACGCCTCGCGTCGGAAATACCGCTCAGGGTGCGACACCGACGGAGGGGACGTGAAGAGAGCGCTCAGCTCCGGGCCACCAAGAGGTGGTCCATGGCCAACTGGTCGAGGCGCTCGAAGGCCATCCCGCGCGCTGCCGCCGATTCCGCATCGAATGTCTCGTACGCGCTCCTGTCGGCGAGCAGGCCGGACAGTCCGTCGTCAGCGGTGGCAACGGCCAGCTCGTGCAGGCGCGCCTCGCGCAACGCCTCCTGTACCTCCGGGTCGGCGCGGAAGGCGGCCGCACGTTCGCGAAGGATCAGGTAGTTGCGCATGCACCCCGCGGCTGACGCCCACACTCCTCCGTAGTCCTCCGTACGCGGCGGCTTGAAGTCGAAGTGCCGCGGCCCGTCATACCCGCCCCGCTCCAAGACGTCCACCAGCCAGAAGGCGCTGCGCAGATCACCGGCGCCGAACCGCAGGTCCTGGTCGTACTTGATGCCGGTCTGGCCGTTGAGATCGATGTGGAAGAGCTTGTCCGCCCACAGCGCCTGGGCGATGGCGTGCGGGAAGTTCAGGCCCGCCATCTGTTCATGCCCCACCTCGGGGTTGACACCGAACATGTCGGGCCGCTCCAGGCGCTCGATGAACGCGAGGGCGTGACCGACGGTGGGCAGCAGGATGTCGCCCCGCGGCTCGTTCGGCTTCGGCTCGATCGCGAACCTCAGGTCGTAGCCCTGGGTGGTCACATACTCACCGAGCAGGTCGAAGGCCTCCTTCATGCGGTCGAGCGCATTGCCCACGTCCTTCGCCGCACCCGATTCCGCCCCCTCCCTGCCGCCCCAGGCGACGTAGGTGCGCGCGCCTAGTTCGACCGCGAGGTCAATGTTGCGGATCGTCTTGCGCAGGGCGTACCGGCGCACGTCGCGATCGTTGGCGGTGAACGCGCCGTCCTTGAAGACGGGGTGGGCGAAGAGGTTCGTCGTGGCCATCGGCACGACGAGACCTGTTGCGTCCAGTGCCTGCCGGAAGCGCTTGACGTGGCCCTCGCGTTCCGCCTCCGACGACCCGAACGGGATGAGGTCGTCGTCGTGGAACGTCACTCCGTAGGCACCGAGTTCGGCGAGGCGCCGCACCGAGTCGGCCGGATCGATCGCGGCCCTCGTGGCGTCTCCGAACGGGTCCCTGCCCTGCCAGCCGACCGTCCACAGGCCGAAGCTGAACTTGTCCTCAGGAGTGGGCTGGTAGTTCATGTGCGGCTCCCTCGCCTATTTCGTCATGGCCGTTTACAAATTAGTATCCGAGGGCGCCACTGGGAAGAGGAGGGAACTTCGGGGCATACCCGGGAAGACCCGCAGGAACGGAGACCGTCATGTCATCAGCGCCCACAGTCCAGGGCCCGCTCGTCGTCGGTGTGGACAGCTCCACACAGTCCACCAAGGCACTGGTCGTCGATACGGCCACCGGCCGCGTCGTCGCGAGCGGGCAGGCCCCGCACCGCGTCACCGTGGGCGAACACCGCGAGAGCGACCCCCAGGAGTGGTGGGACGCACTGTGCGCGGCGCTCCGGCAGTGCGGGCAGGCCGCTCGGGAGGCCTCGGCGGTGTCGATCGGCGGCCAGCAGCACGGGCTCGTCGCACTCGGCAAGGACGGCAGCGCGGTGCGGCCGGCCCTGCTCTGGAACGACGTACGGTCGGCCCCGCAGGCACGGAGTCTCGTCGAACGCCTCGGTGGCCCCAAGGAGTGGGCGGATCGCGTCGGCAGTGTGCCGGGACCTTCCTTCACCGTGACGAAGTGGGCCTGGCTCGCCGAGCACGAGCCCGCCGCGGCCCGAGCCACGGCTGCCGTGCGCCTGCCGCACGACTACCTCACGGAACGCCTCACCGGGCTCGGCACGACCGACCGCGGCGACGTCTCCGGAACGGGGTGGTGGGCGTCGGGAACGGAGCAGTACGACGAGGACATCCTCAGCATGGTGGGCCTGGATCCGGCGTTGCTCCCCCGTGTCGCACGCCCGGGCGAAGTCGTCGGAACGGTCCGGGACTGTGACGATCTGCCCTTCTCCAGAGGCACGCTGGTAGCCCCGGGCACCGGTGACAACGCGGCCGCCGCTCTGGGACTGGGGCTGCGTCCCGGCACACCGGTGCTCAGCCTCGGTACTTCGGGCACCGTGTACGCGGTGTCGGAGAACCGTCCCTCGGACCCGACCGGCACGGTCGCGGGCTTCGTCGACGCGCGCGGCGCATGGTTGCCGCTGGCCTGCACCCTCAACTGCACACTGGCCGTGGACCGGATCGCCGAACTCCTCCACTTGGACCGCGAGGCCGTCGAACCCGGTGGTGCGGTGACGCTCCTGCCCTACCTCGACGGCGAGCGCACCCCGAACCTGCCTCACTCCTCCGGGGTACTGCACGGCCTGCGGCACGACACGACGCCCGGACAGTTGTTGCGGGCCGCGTACGAGGGGGCCGTGCACTCACTGCTCGGTGCACTCGACCTGGTACTGGATTCGGACGCCGACCGGTCGTCCCCGCTGTTGCTCATCGGAGGCGGAGCACGTGGGAGGGCCTGGCAGCACACCGTACGTCGCCTCTCCGGACGCCCCGTCCAGGTCCCCGAAGCTCAGGAATTGGTCGCGCTCGGCGCGGCGGCGCAGGCGGCGGGCCTGCTGACCGAAGAGGATCCCAGCGCGATCGCGCGACGGTGGGACACCGCCAGGGGCCCCGTGCTCGGGCCCGTCGAGCGGGATGCGGCAACGCTGGCCCGGATCTCCGGGGTACTCTCCGACGCGGCGCCGCTTCTGGACAGGGCGCCCCGTGGGGAGTGAGGGTTGACCGAGGCATGACCGCACCGCTGCACGACGAGCGCAGGGTCGCGTCCCGCGCGCGCCTGCCCGACACCCAACAGGGAATGCGCCGCCGCAACCTCTCCCGAGTGATGCACACCGTGGCCGCTCACGGGCCGCTGTCCCGGGCCGCCGTGGCCTCCCGTATCGGGCTCACACGTGCCGCCGTCTCCACTCTGGTGGACGAACTGATCCGCTCGGGGCTCCTTGACGAGCTGGGTCCGGAGCGCCCGGGGCGGGTGGGGCGTCCCGGATCCGCCCTCGCGGTCAGCGCGCGCGGTCCCGTCGGCATCGGCGCCGAGGTGGGCGTCGACCATCTCGCCGCGTGCGCCGTCGACCTGCGGGGCGAACTCCGCGCACGCGCCGAGCGGCCGGCCCGCAACCGCGGGCGCTCGCCCGTGCCGGTCCTGGAGGAACTCGCCATCCTGGTGGAGCAGGTGAGCACCGAGGCACGGCAGGCCGGCCTGTCCCCCGCGGGCCTCGCCGTGGCTGTTCCCGGCCTGGTCGCCCGCGACACGCAGACGGCCGTCCGCGCACCCAACATCGGCTGGCACGACATCGACCTGGGCAGCCTTCTGCCCACCGGCCTGCCCTTGACCGTGGACAACGAAGCCAACTTCGGCGCGCTCGCGGAGTTGTGGCTCGGCGAGGATTCTTCCGAGGACTTCCTCCATGTCTCGGCGGAGATCGGCATCGGGGCCGCGCTTGTCGTTGACGGGCAGCTGCTGCGCGGAGCGCACGGTTTCGCGGGCGAGTTGGGCCACGTGCCCGTAAAACCCGATGGGCGGTCCTGTCCCTGCGGAGGCCGTGGCTGCCTGGAGCAGTACGCGGGCGAGGAGGCAGTGCTGCGTGCGGCGGGTCTGGAGCCCGGCTCAGGCCGGAGCGAACGGCTCGCTGAGCGGGCCTCCGCGGGTGACGTCACGGTGCAGCGGGCGCTGCGTGATGCCGGGACCGCGTTGGGCATCGCTCTCACCGGTGCCGTCAATCTGTTGGATCCGCGGACCGTGGTGCTCGGTGGCGCACTGTCACGCCTTGCCCCTTGGCTGCTGCCCGCTATCGAGCAGGAGCTGACGGAGCGAACGGCCGGCCGGGCCTGCGCAGTGACGGTCTCCGACCTCGGCTCGGACGGGCCCCTGCTGGGCGCGGCGCACTCGGTGGCGCGGGCGGTGCTGGACGACCCTGCGGGCTTGGGCGCAGGCTCTGCGGTGAGCTCCGGCTCTGCGTGAGGTGGGGCTTGGGCTCAGACGCAAGCCCGAGTGGGCGTCCGCTGACGTGACACCCACCGAACGGGTGGCCGAGATATCCACAATCACGCTGCTGTACACAGATCCGAGCTACGCCCTTCCGTCCCAACCAGCGGGCGCCGTAACGTAATTCACGCCAAGCGCCACTTCCCCTGATGGCGGAGACCGCATCGTGCGCGGCCGAGTCTGTGAGCCGGGGCTACCCGTTCCCTGGGCGTCAGTATCGACCGTGCGCCGCTGACCCTCGGCGACAGGCACGCGCGACAGAGCGAGGGCATGGCTCTCAACGGGTATTACCAGCGCAGTTGAACCTGTACTAGTGCAGTGAACCTGTACCGAAGCAGTGGACCTCTCAAGTACAGCGCCAGTCCAGCCGTTCCCCCCACCGAGAGGCAGGCCAGTCATGGATCGAGGAAGACGCTCACCCAGCAGGCGCCGACTGCTGCAGGGCGCGGTCGCCGCCGCCGTCCCCGCGGCGCTCCTGCCCGCCGCCCGTGCCACCGCCCAGTCCTGGGCGGTCGACTACCCACTGGCCGAGTCGGTGCCGGCCAGCAGCTCCAACTACACCGCCGCCAACCGCCCCAGCACCTACCCCGTCGACTACGTGGTCATCCACGTCACACAGGAGACCTATGCGGACACACTCGCCATCTTCCAGAACCCGGCGAAGCAGGTATCGGCCCACTACGTGGTGCGCTCCAGGGACGGACACATCGCCCAGTGCGTCCGCGAGCGCAACGTCGCCTGGCACGCGGGGAACTGGAGCTACAACACACGCAGCATCGGCATCGAGCACGAAGGGTGGGTCGACAAACCCGAGTACTTCACCAACGCGATGTACGAGCAGTCCGCCGCACTGACCGCCGCCATCTGCACGAAGTACGGCATCCCCAAGGACCGTGAGTACATCATCGGCCACCATGAGGTTCCCGGCTCGAACCACACGGACCCCGGCCCGTACTGGGACTGGTCGCGCTACCTACGCCTCGTCAACTTCGCCTGACCGCTTGGACACTCGGAGACCACCCGGCTCGCCCGCCCCGGGTCGTACCGCTTCCGCTCACGGCTCGGCATCCCTCTACCCCAACTCTGCCCCTACGTACCGCGCGTCCTTGTCGGTCTCCGTCTGTGGGGCGACGATGGCGGCACCGCATCGCTGTCCCAGGACGTCCCAGGAGGCCGAGTTGATCGATCCATGGGTGGCCCTGGAGCCGGGCGCCGATCTCGCCGAGCGGGTGCGGACGATACGCCGGGCACATGAGAGGTTCGCGGACGTGGGGACGGTTTCCCGGCCGGTGCGTGCGGTGGTGGCGGACTCATGGCGGAGGTCGGCGAGAGCGCGGGTGAGTCCCGAAGGCACCGGCGCGGCGGTGGAGCTGGCCGACGGTGACCTCGGCGCGTATCGCGCTGAACATCCGCTGGCACGGGTGATGCCGCTGTTCCGGGAGTTGATGGGGACCTTCGCGGCCGACGGGGAGCACCTTCTCGCGGTGTGCGACGCGCAGGGCAGGCTGTTGTGGGTCGAGGGCCACACCCAGACGCGGCAACGTGCCGGGCGCGTGAACTTCGTCCCGGGGGCGCGGTGGGCGGAGTCCGCCATGGGGACGAACGCTCCGGGGACGGCGGTCGCCGTGGACCGTCCGGTGCAGGTCTTCGCCACCGAACACTTCATGCGGCGTGTGCAGCCGTGGACGTGCGCGGCGGCTCCGGTGCACGATCCGCGGACAGGGCGGCTCATCGGCGCGGTCGACATCACCGGTGGGAACGGTCTCGCGCACCCGCACAGTCTCGCGTTCGTGCAGGCAGTCGCGCGGGCTGCGGAGTCCCAACTGGCGCTGCTGGCCCCACCGGTGGGCTCCGGGGACACCATCGAGGTGGCCGCCCTGGGCCGGGACGAGGTGCTGTTGCTCGTGGGTGGGCGCAAGGTGCGGCTCAGCCGTAGGCACAGCGAGATCGTCGTGCTCATGGCTCGCCATCCGGAAGGGCTGACCGGGGACGAGTTGCTGTGTGCGCTGTACGAGGACGAGTCGGTGCCGCCGGTGACGTTGCGGGCCGAGATGGCGCGGCTGCGGCGGGTGCTCGGCGCCGATTTGCTCCGTTCGCGGCCGTACCGGCTGACGGCACCCGTCGAGTGCGACGTCGACACCGTCGAGCGTCGGCTGGGGTCGGGAGCGGTGACAGCGGCTGCCGCGGCGTACGCGGGACCGCTGCTTCCGCAGTCGCAGGCGCCTGCTCTGGTCCGGCTCCGGCGCAGGCTTGCCAATCAGCTGCGATCGGCGCTCATCGCCCGCAACGACCCCGATCTGCTCGCGGACTGGGCACACGCACCGTGGGGTGAGGACGACCTACTGGTATGGCGGGCGCTGGCCGCGCTGCGCCCGACAGCGCCGGTGCTGACCCGTCTGAGGGAGCTCGACGCCGAACTGGCCCCGCCGGGCCGCGAGCGCACGTAGGCAACGTACAACGGAGGGAGGGTCGGCGGCATCGGCGAGCATGTCACGGGGCCAGGAGACAGGGCAGTGGGCCGGATAGGACAAGCGGCAGGCAGCTTCAAGCAAGGCGCGGTGAGTGAGCGGCGTATACAGGCTGCGGCAATCCGTACTGCGGGAGGGAGCGAGGGCGCGGCGCAAGCGTCGAGCGGAAGGGGCGCAAGCGCAACCTGCATGCAACGTCCGGCCTCCTAGCCTCCGGGCGAGAGCTGCCCGACGGCGGGCGGCCTTCATCGGGAGGCAGCCGAGATGACCCGTTACACAGCGCCCGGCACCGAGGGCGCGATCGTCTCCTACCAGTCGCGTTACGACCACTTCATCGGCGGCGAGTACGTGGCGCCCGCCCGCGGTCAGTACTTCGAGAACCCGAGCCCGGTCAATGGCCGGCCCTTCACCGAGATCGCCCGGGGTACCGCGGAGGACGTCGAGCGGGCCCTTGACGCGGCGCATGCCGCGGCGCCCGCGTGGGGACGTACGTCGGTCACCGAGCGTTCGGACGTCCTGCGGAAGATCGCCGACAAAATGGAGGCCAACCTCGAACGGCTCGCGGTCGCCGAGAGCTGGGAGAACGGCAAGCCGGTCCGCGAGACGCTGGCCGCGGACATTCCGCTCGCCATCGACCATTTCCGGTACTTCGCAGGTGTCATCCGCGGTCAGGAAGGGTCGCTGAGCGAGATCGACGAGGACACCGTCGCGTACCACTTCCATGAGCCGCTCGGTGTCGTCGCGCAGATCATCCCGTGGAACTTCCCGATTCTCATGGCCACGTGGAAGCTGGCACCGGCGCTGGCCGCGGGCAACGCCGTCGTCCTCAAGCCGGCCGAACAGACTCCGGCCTCCATCCACTACTGGATGAGCCTGGTCGCCGATCTGCTGCCGCCGGGGGTCGTCAACATCGTCAACGGGTTCGGGGCCGAGGCGGGCAAGCCGCTGGCCTCCAGTCCGCGCGTCGCCAAGGTGGCCTTCACCGGGGAGACGACGACGGGGCGGTTGATCATGCAGTACGCCTCCGAGAACATCAAACCAGTGACGCTGGAGCTGGGTGGCAAGTCGCCGAACATCTTCTTCGACGACGTGTGGGCCGCCGACGACGACTTCCGGGACAAGGCGCTGGAGGGCTTCACCATGTTTGCCCTCAACCAGGGCGAGGTGTGCACCTGTCCGTCGCGGGCCCTGGTGCAGCGCGGGCATTACAGCGACTTCCTCGAAGCGGCCGTGGCGCGCACCGAGCAGATCAAGGCCGGGCACCCGCTCGACACCGACACCATGATCGGCGCCCAGGCCTCCAACGACCAGCTGGAGAAGACCCTCTCCTATCTGGACATCGGTCAGCAGGAAGGTGCCAAGGTGCTGACGGGCGGTCGGCGGGTCGAGTACGAGGGGGAGTTGGCGGGTGGGTACTACGTCCAGCCGACGATCTTCGAGGGCGACAACCGTATGCGGATCTTCCAGGAGGAGATCTTCGGCCCGGTCGTCTCGGTCACGTCGTTCAACGACTTCGACGACGCCATCAAGACGGCCAACGACACGCTTTACGGCCTCGGGGCCGGAGTGTGGACGCGTGACCTCAACATGGCGTACCGGACCGGCCGTTCGATCCAGGCGGGCCGCGTCTGGACGAACTGCTATCACGCGTATCCGGCCCATGCTGCATTTGGGGGCTACAAGCAGTCCGGCATCGGCCGCGAGACGCACAAGATGATGCTGGAGCACTATCAGCAGACGAAGAACATTCTCACTTCCTACAGCCCCAAGAAACTTGGGTTCTTCTAGGGCCGCAAGTGGGTTGCCTGGAGGCTCCGCGTAGAACGGACCCGAAACGAATACCTCGCCGTAGTCCGTGGTCTATGAGGATCATCCTCCGCTGTTCTGGCGCAATCTGCGGAAAGTGCCACCGCGCTCAGTGGGGACGCGTCCGCCAGGCCCGGGAGAAGAGTTCGGGCAGGGGGCCGGCGACGGGCCGGGAGTGGACCTTGTGCCCGATGACCCGGACCCCGAGCAGTCCGGCCTTCCAGGTCTCCATCGGAGGGTAGAACTTGTCCCCGCCGGCCCAGTCGCCGGGCAGGAACACCCCCCGCCCGGCGCGGGCCCTGCGGTCGACGACCGCCAGACCGGCTTCGACGAGTGCGGCCGCAACGTCCTTGTGGTGCGCGGGTGTCCACCAGTTGAAGCGGCGAATACGGCGGTCGGTGGGCATGGGCAGGGCGAGCAGCTGTAGATACAAAGTAGCAGCGTCCCTATCCAGACCAGTGGTGGCGGCCGCCTCCTCGACCACCTCTGGTGCGGAGAGCCGTGGATCGGTCTCGTAACCGCCCGGCGGGAGCGACGCCTCGGTTATGCGCTGCACGATCCGCTCGAACTCGGAACCGCGCAGTCGGCGGACCAGGGCCAGATGAGAGTCCTCCACGCCCACCACGGCCTCCAGGCGCCGCGAGCGCTCGTCGGCCCCGTAGCGGCCGGGCCGGAAGTACACGCTGGGTGCCTCGCGCTCACCGCGCCGGTCGAACCCTGCCTCGGACACGACGACCAGGCCGTCGTCCAGCGTGGGATGGGCAAGCGACTCGGCGGCGTCCAAGTAGGGCAAGGCGCCGGGAAAGCCCGGCAGCAGGCTCGCCACGGTGCGGCCGCGCAGGCTGCGCCCACGGGCGGAGAGCAGCAACTCCGGGTGGGCCAGGCGTTCCCGCAGCAGCCGTACGGTCTCGGGGACACCGCGGCGTACGGGATCCCCTTCGGGAAGCTCGGCGTACACCCAGTCGACGGCGTCGCACACCACGGCGAGCAGCTCTCTGAAACGGAAACCCTCGTCGCCCTCCCAGCCGCCGCCGCTGATGCTGTTCACCCGCAGCCGGGTGTCAGGGTCGCGGGTCAGCCGCGGCTCGCGCGCGGGATCGGCGAACACGGCGCACACGGCTGCCGGGGCCATCCGTACATCGCTGTGCTCGGCGGCGACGGCGAGCGTCGACTCGGGCACGACGGGACGTACGCCCTGTTGCCTGCACCACGCCTCGGCGATCCGCTCGGCGAGCGCCAGCTGCCCGCCCTCCAGCCACAGCTGCTCGGGGTCCGCGGGCAGCACGTCGGCCAGCAGGTCGAGGCGCTCGGCCACCCGCAGGGACGCCAATTCCCGCTCACCGGCCTCGGCTTCGGACTGCTTGAGTCCCATCACTTTGCGCGCCTCGGCGTCGAGGCCCCGGTACCCGTACTTCACGTCGGGTATCCCGGCGAGCAGCAGTGCGGCACCGGCCCTGCTCAGCCCGGTCCGCTCGGCGAGCATCGCGGCCGCCGCGCGGTCCCAGGGCGCGGGGCCCTTCTGTCGTACGAGGTGCACGAGGCGCCGCAGACGGTCAGGTGTGTCCCAACCGGCCGCGGGCACCGGCTCGGTGGACGTGATGCGACCTGGCGCCGGCGGCTGGGCGGTGCCGGTGCGCAACTCGACGAAGCGCTGCCCGTCCCGGTCGGCGCCGAGCCCGTGCAGAGCGACCACCGCACCCTCGTGGGTCCGAGCGGCATGCGTGTCGTTGTCGGCGAGTTCGAGGACGCCCGTACGCATCCGGGCGCGAACCTCCGGGTCGGCGAAGGGAGTTTCCGCCCAGACATCCAGCATCGCCAGCTGCACCTCGCGCAGATGGTCCTGCACGTGGAAAGAGCTCGCCCGCAGGGCCACGGCGCCGCACCGGCCGATGAACCGGTACCAGTTCCAGCCCCGGTACCGCGCGGGCACCTCCTCACTGCTCCCGGTCAAGTAGCCGCCGACCTCGGTGAACACGGCGAGCGTGCCGGGCCCCCAGTGTCCGGAGCCTTCGATGAAACCGTTGAGGGCCTGGGCGATCCACTTCTCGTCGAAGGGCTGTGCGGGGCGTATCGGGGTGTGGGACATGCGGCCATCCTGCCGGATCACCTGCCTGGCTTTCGCCGATGCCGGGGCACGCGCTTCACCTTGCTAACCCGGCGCTCCGTCGCGGGAGCGCACACCGGCGGTCACGTGGCCCGCGAACCGTGCGCAGGTTTGACCGTCAATGAGCTGGGTGCGGCTCTTCCGGAGTTCCACCACATGCTCCTCTTACCCGTCTCGACCTGCTGCGCTTCGTGGAACGTATACAGGAACGGGACGTGGCGCGCACGCGCAGGTGGATCGCGGACGAGGAACGGCTGCAAGTTGAGCCGGCACGCGGCGGACTGGCGCGGCCGCCGGTTCCCGACTGGATCCTCGAGCTCAGGATCGGGCAGGGCGCGCCACCGATCGAGGTGCATCGCGGGGACTGCTACACCGCGAAGCGTCGGCGTCCGATCACGCGCGATGAGGCGCGGCGGCAGCTGGCGCGCGGCATCCGGGCCTGCACGCACTGCAAGCCCGACGCCGAGTTGGGGATCTTGGAGTAGAACTCAGCCTGCGGCCGATGCGGCGCCGGCTACGCACGGCGGGACATCTGCAGGGCTCACGCCGGAGCGCAGTCGCCATCCCTTTGCTCCAAGAGAAGATCGTGCGGCCTGCCCAACGGGGCGCCGAGGCCGTCCGACATCGGGAGGCCAGCCTCAACGGGCTCGTGATGTGGCGACACGGCGCGCACATTGTGCTCACGATCTTGAGCAGGCACCCTGTCGTACCACCGGGACACCGTGCTCATCAGGGACGCGCGGAGACCGGACCCGGAAGGAAGAGCGCATGATCCGGCTGGCCGATTCACCCATGACCTGGGTGGCGACCGGAGACAGCATCACCCAGGGTGTGCTGCACACGCATGGCGCCCGCGGCTGGGTGGAGCATCTCCACGAGCGCGTCCGGTGGCAGCTGAACCGCCTCACGGACGTCGTCATCAACACCGGCGTCTCCGCGTGGACGGCCACCGACCTGCTCGCGGCGTACGACCTGCTCGTCGGCCGCCACGAGCCCGACGTGCTTTCGGTCTCGTTCGGCACCAACGACTGTCTGGAGGGCGAGGCCGGACTGCCGCGATTCCATGACGCGGTGCGGAGCATCATCGAGCGGACGCCCCCCGCGTCCCAGCTCGTCCTGCACACGCCGGTACTGGTCAGCGTCTCCGGCTCGGACCGGCGCGCGGCGCTTCCCGCGTACTGTCAGGCGGTACGGGAGATCGCCGCGGACACCGGCGCACTGCTCGTCGACCACGAGGCGTACTGGCGGGAGCACCACGGCTCGGACGACCCGATCGCCTGGCTCGACGATCCGGCCCATCCCAACGCGGTCGGCCACCGCCGCATGGCCGACCACGCCCTGCGCGTCATGGGACTCGGCGAGCTGGACCCTCTCTAGGACCCTCTTCCAGGTGCTGAGCGCACTCTCTACGAAATCCGCGACGTCTCGTCGGGTCGCAGGGAGTCGGGGCGGCGCGGCGCGGCCGCTCGTGTGGCGTCCAGGCGGGCGCGCTGCTCCTCGGTCAGTTCCAGGTCGAGCGCCTCAAGTGCCTCGTCGAGCTGGTCGAGGCGGCTGACGCCGACGAGCGGGATGACGGTGGGCGAACTCTGCAGCATCCAGGCGTAGACGACCTGGCCGGGCGTGGCCCCTGTCTCCGCCGCGATCTTTGCGAGGACCCGCAGGGCAGGCTCGGTGCCGTCGTGCCGGTACTCGGCCGGGACGGGCTTGCTGCCCGCATAGGCGCCGTTCAGCAGCGCGCTGTAGGCGAGCACGGTGAGATCGGGTTGCGTGGCGGCATACGCGAGCGTCGGTTCGTCCAGGGCCACTTGGTAGTCGAAGTCCGCGTCGGGCGCCGGTGTCAGATAGGTGTGCCGCTGCTGGAGCGCGGTGAAGGCGGGCAGGTTCTGCCGCTTCGCCAGGTCTCGGGCGCGGGAGAGCCGTGTCCCGTTCTGGTTGCTCATGCCGACCTGGCCCACCAGGCCTTCGGCGACGAGCGCGGCGTACGCGCCGACGGTCTCCTCCAAGGGGGTCGACGGGTCGTCGATGTGCCCGTACAGGAGATCGATCCGGTCGGTGCCGAGCCGCCGCAGGCTGCCGTGGACGGCGTGCCGCAGGGCCTGCGCGGACAGGCCTTCGCGGTTGGCGGGCCAGGTCCCCTCGCCGGCGGGCAGTGCGCCGGTCTTGGTGGCCACCGTCACTTCGTCCCGGATCCCGCGAGTGGCCAGCCAGCGGCCAAGCAGCCGCTCGCTGTCGCCGCCGTCGCTTCCCTCGCGCCAGAAGCAGTAGCAGTTCGCGGTGTCGATGAACGTGCCGCCCTTCTCGACGAACCGGTCGAGCAGCGCGAAGGACATCTCCTCGTCGACCACCGTGCCGAACGGCAGTGTGCCCAGGCACAGCGCAGAAACCCGTTGAAACCCCATGGCGTGATGACGCACGGGATACCCCCTCCTCAAGCCCACGAGCAGCCGCCGTCGATCGGCGGTGATCGGGATCCTGGCACCTGGAGTGCACTCCAGCGCAAGGCCACGACCAAGGCCATGTCCAGGCCAAGGGCAGAGCCAGGCCTGCCGGGTGTGCCGCGCGCCCCGTCCCGCACAGTGGCCGGGGTCGGCCCGGTACACCCGAGTCGTCGCCTGGATCTGGGGCAGCGATCTCACCACGTTCCTGGAAGAGCTCGCCGCTGACTACCGGGGATGGGGCGGCCAGCGGAGCTGGCAGACCAACGACCAAGACCTGACGGTGCCGGCGGACTTCGGGTCCGGCGGCCACGTCGGGCTGACCTGGGCCTTGCGGCCGTGGCCGCAGGCCGCAGGCGGCTGGCGGCTGGCGGCTGGCGGCTGGGTCGCATCGGTGACCACTTGACTGGAAGCCGAGGAGCGCCGGACAGCGTTGCTGCGCTTCGAGGGGCCGGTCCGACGCGGGCCCAACGGAGAGGCGCGGGCTGCCGCCCACCCGAATCATGACGGGCGGGCCGCATCGCGCCGATCACCAACCGGCTGGACTCTGGGGGGCGTCACTCCGGCAGCCGCCAGCCGACAGCCTTACGCAGCCCGACCGGTCGGATGGGTCATGGCCGGTTGTACCACTCACACTTGCGTGTCAGGTTCGCACCGACAAGACAGATCTCGACGGACTCCGTCGCCCCGGGGAACGCACTATTGAAGGAGGACGTCATGTCGCACTGAGTGTTGGTACTCGAGAAGGCGAGCTCGTTGCCAGAGGCATCGTACGCGCTGGTCCACATCCTGTTGCAGCCGACGGACCGGAATGTTCCAGCGGCCACCGGCGACCCGTACCACGTCAGGGTGCCGCGGATGGAGCTGGCGCCGAGCCTGATGTCGATAGGGGTGCTCGGGTAGGGGGCGGTCTGCGCGCCGGAGGCGGCGGGAGCGCCCAGCAAGGCACCCGCGGTCAGCACGACCGAACCGAGGGCGGCGGCGAGATGAGTCTTCATGCGAACTCCAGGATGGGGACTACGGAGCCCGACACGCGGTCGCGTGCGGCATCAAACCGGGTGAAGCGGAACCGGGCGCTGGCGACTCGGTCCCCTCAGCGGAACCCTCAGCGGACGGACCATCACCGCCCAAACCGCTTAGTGCAGGCCGTCGACGCAGTATCCGGCGCGGTAGCAGGTCTGTCCCTTGAGGTAGTTCTGGTTTTCGTCGGTCATGTAGAGCCAGATGTTGTCGGACCCACCTACGACGTTCGCGGCAAGGGCGAAGTCCGCAGGACCGGATCGGTTGCACCAGGTGCTGCTGCTCTTGAAGTCCAGTGAGGTGCTGCCGGCGAACGCCCGCGCGTAGACCCGTCGACAGTTGCTGGCCTTGAACGATCCGTCGACGCTGACCGACCGGTTGGACCAGCTGGCCGTGCCTTTGTAGTAGCTCGCCCCGTACTCGATCGAGAAGGTGGCTGCACCGGCGGCGGAAGCGGGTGCCGCCGCGAAGACCATTCCGGCAACCGACACGGCTGCCGTCACGGCCATGCCGACCTTCCTCGTGTGGCTCTTCACCGTCGTTGTGTCCTTCAACTTCACCATGACAACCACTCCCCTGTTCCTTGAGTGCCCGATTGTTCCTTGAGTGCCCGATGCGCAAGTGCGGAGACGACCGCCTCAGATCGGGCAGTGAACGTTGCTGCCGTTGTTCGACAACACGACTCAAGCAGGCGTGGGCCTCACGCCGGAAAGCATTCGAGCCAGTTCAAATCCATCGCGACAACTGCTAGCGTCGGGGCGGTGCTCACCCTGCGTGTAGACGCCGACACAGTGTCCAGGACACGGTTGGCCCCTTCGCCCGCGTCGGAGTCCATAGCATGGCTGAAACTCACCGCCGCGTCGGGACGGCACCCAGTGTTCGGAGATCCTGGACCACTCGCCCGCGCGTCACTCGCTCATCCGGACGTCGCCCTGCTCGCAGACCTGTTGCCGCAGAACGGCGACACCTACAGACCTGACCTGCTCACCCCTCAGCCAGCAGCGCACACACAGCGCCGCGATCTGCTCGACGAGCAGATCGCGCAGATCGAGGCCGCAGCGCAGGAAGACCTCGAAACCCAGGTCTTCACCCACACCCGGACCCACTGGAACAGGCCGCTGCTGGCCACCACCCGCCGGATCGCGGAATCGGGACGGATGCAGCGACATCTCGCCAACGGTCTCGCCCGGTTCTGGCGCGATGCCCTGGCCGAGGGCTGGCCCGAATTGCACTCGATCATCGATCAGGACATCGCACACCGCGCGACCGCCATCGCCACCCAAGGCGTCGGCCGGGCGCTCGGAGCACTCCACCCCGACATCGCCTGGGCAGGCAACGCGGTCACCCTCGCCAAGCCGTGGGACGGTGAAATCGATGTCACCGGCCGGGACCTGGTCCTCGCCCCCAGCGTGCTCAACTGGCCCGACGTCATCATCCAGGTCGACACCCCCGGGCAGCTCGTCCTCTACTACCCCGCCCAGCGGATCGGAGCCGGCCGGGATCACAGGTCCGGAAAAATCGCGCAAGTGGTCGGCAACGCCCGAGCCGCCTTGCTGGCAGACCTCGAAACCCCCCGGTCCACCACGGAACTCGCCACCCGGACCGGATACACCCCGGGCACCGTCTCCTACCACCTCAGCGCCCTGCACCGCGCACGCCTCGTCACCAAGGTCAGAGACGGCCGCTACGTGTTGTACCAGCGGACCGCACACGCGGCAGGCCTGCTGGAAGAGGCCCGCGGTTAGGGAGCGTACCGCGTCGTGATCGAGCTGCGGGATTCGCCCTCGTGAGTGGTGTTGCACCGGCAGACCGTCTTGCATGACGCGCGTGCAACTGACGGGTGGGGGGTGGGAGTTCATCGGGCTCATGGACACGTATCGCCCCCACCGTGCCGGTAACACGCCGCTCGGACAACAGACGGTCACTTCGCACGCATCGGGCAAGACGTCATCGCCGGAAGCTGACGCTGAAGGATCCGTCACCGAGTCCGCGTCGAAGACGCCTCGCGGGCCTTGGGCTTCTCAAGGGTGAAGGGCTACGACCTGGTTCGCCGCGGGGAGTTCCCATGCCGTGTGCTGCGCGTCGGCCGCAGCACACGCGTCGCCACCGTGTCCTGAGCGACCGTGTGAGCTCCGCTCCTATCCTGGCGTCTCGGTGAATAGCGGCAAGGGCGAAGAGCCCAGCCTCAGGTACCGCTGGGCTGGATCATCTTCCGGCCGGTGGTGCTGCCGCCGTCCACGGTGACCGACGCACCCGTCATGTAGGGGAAGTCGTCGGACGCGAGCCCGAGCACTGCGCGCGCGATCTCTTCGGCGTCGGCCATCCGTTCGAGACCGTCGACGTTGAGCGGGCCCCATGCCTGCTTGTACTTGGCCCATTCCGCGTCCGGGATGCCCGGCGGGCGGACGAAGGGGGTGTCAGTGGTGCCGGGCAGCAGAGCGTTGAGTCTGATTCCCTTGGGGCCGTATGCGAGCGCTGCGGACTTCACTATGCCCTGCACCGCCCGCTTGCTTGCGGTGTAGGCCGCGCCGTTCGGCCGCGCCTGTTCGGCCGCTGACGACGAAGTACAGATGATGACGCCGCGTTGCGCCCTGAGCATGTGCGGGATCTCGTACTTGATCGCGAGGAACACCCCTCGGGCATTGGTGGACTGGACGTCATCCCACTCCTCGACGCTCATCTCGTGGGGCAGTTTGCCGCTGCCGATTCCGGCGTTGTTGAAGGCCACGTCGATGCCGCCGTAACGGCTCGCGACCCGGTCCACGAAGCTCAGTACCTGGGCGGCTACCCGGACATCTGCCTGCATGTATGTGGCTTCACCGCCCGCGTCCCGTATCTCCCGTTCCACCTGGCGTCCCAAGGCGGCTCGCCTGCCGCAGAATCCGACATGGGCACCTTCCTGGGCGAACGCCTTCGCCGCCGCCCTGCCGATGCCCGAGGTGGCACCCGTGATGAGCACTGACTTCCCCTGGAAGCGGCCGACCTCGGTGCGGGACCTGGACTGGGCGCCGACCGCATGGGCGGTTGTGCCGAAGGCCGCGCCCGCCAGGCCCAGGACGGCAGCACCACCGAGGAGGGACCGCCGCCCCGTGGCCGCGGAATTCGCGACCTCGTTGGGGCTCATGTCCGTGTTCGCGTTCGTATCCATGACGAGCACACTGTCAGCCCGTCCCGGCCACACCACTCCGTCATCGGGCCGGACCTCGCGGCCGGCAGGAGGAGCTGCCCTCCTCCCACGGCAGGACCCCAAAGCACGGGCGTCCGCCTATCGTGGCCCACGTGAACCGATCTTGGATCGAGCTTGCGTTCGACAGCAGATTCGCCGTCATACGGGTCCTGGCGCTCGCCGGCCTACTGATCGGCGATTTCCTGCTGCTGCAGCGGCCGTCCGGAGCACAGGACTGGGGCTTCGCCGCAGCCGGGCTCGTGTTGTGCCTGGCCGCGGGCAAGTGGGCGTTCGGCGCGCTCCTGGCGCAGTCGGTCCTGCTCGTTGTCGCACATACGCTGGGCTCGAGCACCGCTTCTTCGTTGAAGGTGCTGGCCGCTGTGACGCTCTTCGAGCTGGCGGTTCGACAGCCCGGGCGCCGCCTGGCCGCCGGGACGACGGCCCTGGCGCTTGCCGTTGCCGTGAACCGACTTGAGGACCTGCCCGGCGAACTTCTGCCGGTGCTCTACAAGATGGGCATCGTCGCGGGCCTGCCACTGCTCCTGGGCGCGTACGTACGCGTGACCCGCGACGCCGCAGTGCACGCCCGTCAACAGGCAGAACAGCAGGAACTCCGCGCCGAACAACAGCTGCTGGCCGCCCGCGCAGCGCAGCGCACCGCCATCGCGCGCGAGTTGCACGACCTCGTGGCCCACCACGTCTCCTCCATGGTGCTGCGCGTTGGCGTCGCCCGACATGTCATCACCGCCACCAGCACCACCGATCCGCGGATCACCGAAGTCCTCGACGACATGCACTCGAGCGCCGGCGCGGCACTGGCTGATTTGCGGCGCCTGGTGGCTGTACTGCGCGCCCCGGACCATACCGGTCCCGACACCGGTTCACTGGTCTCGCCCGGGGCACTGGCGGCGGCACTGGAGTCGGTGGTGGAACACAGCCGCCAGACCGGCCTGGCCGTCACCGCTTCCGTGGATCCCCGTGTCGCACGGCTCGACGCGGTACGGGGCCTCGCGGTCCTCCGCCTGGCACAAGAGGGCCTGGCCAACGCGGCCAAGCACGGCGGACCCGGCGCACACGCCGAGCTGGCCGTGCGAGTGGCCGATGACGCCGTGCACCTGACGATCCACGACGACGGGGCCGGAAGAACCGGACCACCGGCCATGGCCCCGACCGGACACGGCTTGACCGGCATGCGCGAACGCGTGAGCCTGCTCGGCGGCCGGCTGCACGCGGGCCCCGCAGCTCAGGGCTGGCGACTCACGGCCGAACTGCCCGCCTTCACACCCGACATGGAGCCCCAGCTGTGATCCGCATCCTCGTCGTCGACGACCAGCAACTCGTCCGCATGGGGCTGCGCATGCTCTTCGAGCAGGCTCAGGACATCGAGATCCAGGGCGAGGCCGACAACGGAGCAGAGGCGGTACGACTTGCTGAACGCCTCACCCCCGACGTCGTCCTCATGGACCTGAGAATGCCCGGCATGGACGGCATCACGGCCACCCGCCGTATCCTGGCGGCGCGCCCTGCCACCCGGGTCGTCGCCCTCACCACGTTCGACGACGACGACCACCTGTATCCGGTACTCGCGGCCGGAGCCTGCGGCTTCCTCGTCAAGGACACCCCACCGGCCGAACTCCTGGACGCCGTACGCCGGGCCGCCAACGGAGAGGCACCCTTCAGCCGGGACATCCTTGACCGCCTCGTCACTCAGGCTCTCCAGGCCCGGCCCTCCTCCGACACGCCTACGGACATCCCCGTGCCGGCCATCACCCCCCGCGAGCGGGAAGTACTCGGCCTGCTCGGCGTGGGCCTGTCCAACAAGCAGATCGCCGACCGGCTGCATCTCGGGGTCACCACGGTGAAGACGCATGTAGCGAACCTGATGACGAAGACGGGCCGGGACAACCGCATCCGTCTCGCCGTTCTCGCCGTCCTCACCGGCATCACTGCGGACTGACACGCCCCTGCTGCGAGAGACCCTCCGCACCGAGACGGGCACAGCAACGCGGAGCCGAAACGCCCGGGGCCACGGTCCGCCGGCCCGCGCATGGGGTCACCGCAGGGTGTAGCCGCCGTCGGGATAGAGGGTGGAACCGGTCGTGAAGCCGTTGGTGAAGAGGAACAGCACGGCGTGGGCGATGTCGTCCTCGGTGCCGAGCCGGTGCAGGACCGTGTCCCTGCGGTACTGCGCGAAGGCGCCTTCACGGTCTGCGGCCGGTCGCTGCGCCCAGAGGTTGCCGTCGATGGTGCCGGGCGAGACGACGTTGACGCGGACCGGTGCGAGTTCAAGGGCCAATCCTCGCCCGAGTCCTTCGATCGCCGCGTTGCAGGCGGCGTAGGCGGGTGCGGGCGCCGGGGGCCGGGCCCCGGCAGCACCGGACATCAGCACAACGGAGCCATCCGCCGCCAGCTTCGGCGCGGCGCATCGCACGGCGTGGTACTGGCCCCAGAACTTGGAGACGAACGGGCTCGCCGCCGCGTCGTCGTCCAGCTCGAGCATCGGGCCCACCTGGTAGGAGGCGGCAGAGGTGAACAGGTGGTCCACGCGGTCGAGTTCCGCGAAGAACGCCGCGAGCGAGGCGCCGTCCGTGACGTCCACGGCCCGCCAGGTCGCCGAGTCACCCACCCGCTCCGCCGCGGCGGCCAGTCGCTCGGGAGTGCGGCCTCCCAGGACGACGCGAGCGCCGGCAGCGGCCGCGTGATGCGCGACCCGCAGCCCGATGCCCGAACCACCGCCGATCAGGACGACCGTGCGCCCTTCGAGGCGCCCGTCGTGGTGGGCTTCAGTGTCAAGGGGCAGCTGGCTCATGGCGGTTCCTTATCGGTGCAGCGCATATACGTGATCAACTTCCGACAACCGACTGATGAATGGCCCTATTCCCCCCACCTTCCTGGTGGCGAACGGCGGTGCCGCAGACCAGGACCTTCACCGATCCGCAGCTGTGTGCCGCCATCGTCGGCCGCCTCACCTTCGGCGGCGACATCATCAAAACGCCGCGACTGCGACGCCGGCCCACCGTCGGAGGCCTGCCGGGGCGCGGCGGAAGAGATTGAGCACACCGAGGGTGTGGTTGCGCAGCAGCATGGGCGTGGCGTGGACGGACGTGTAGGCCGGCGCGGTGGGCGTGGGTGCTGAAGCGAGGTCAGAAGGTAACCGGCGACTCCTGCTTCGACGGCGCGCGGGATGTCGCGGTCCGTCTCGTACGTGGTGAGCACCCGGCTCCGGACTGCCGGGGGCGTCCTTCTGGCCGGGACGAATCTGCCGGAGTTCTCGTACTGCGCCGAGACGGCCGACCCGCGCGTCAGCAGAACCCGCGATCCTTGGGACTCCGCGACGGACTCCGGGGGGGTGAGCCAGGAACTGGTCCCACTGCAAGCTGCGGCCCGTCTCGACCACCTAGACCGCCTCGCCCGCGTGCCCCGCGGCAATGGCGCAGGCAACGGCGTCGACGGCGAGGATGGGACGGTGTTGCCGACGATGACGGGCACGGCCTCCCACGCATCTCGCGGGGCGGCAGCCTGCCCACTGCGGCGAGGTCCTGGTGGCCGACGGCCGGGGACGTGCGTGTCAGCCGGTAGCCGCAGTCGCTCGGGGCGGGAACGGGCGCGCACCCCATGGCACCGGGTCGCCGGCGCAGGCGGGTGAAGTTGGGGGCGGGGCGCACGCCGCCTCCGGAACCGATGTCGCCCATGCGCATTCACGGCAATCGGCGGCGGCGGTTGGGGTGCAGGAAGTGCCGCTGAGGTTGGCCTGTTCGCCGGGAGGTCCGGTTCAGCTGCGCTCCCAGGCGGGGTTCAGCCGGATCTCGATGTCGTCGGACGCCACCTCCGGTGCCGGGTCGGCGGTTACGCCAGCCCGTACCGAGCGGCCGGTGCCGGCCTCGACGAACGTCAGGGGCGGGCGGCCTTCCTGCAGGTACTTGTCGCCCCATTGCATCAGCGACAGGAACACCGGCAGCAGGTCCTCGCCGGCCTCGGTCAGCCGGTACTCCTCGCGGGCCCGGCTCCCCGGTTCCCGGTAGGGAACGGGCGCGACGATCTGCGCGGCCTTGAGCTGTTTGAGTGCGCGTGACACCGCGGGCGCCGAGGCCCCGATCCGCTCCACGAAGTCCTCGAACCTGGTGGTGCCGTAGAAGCATTCGCGGACCACCAGGAAGACCGTCTTGGTGGTGAGCAGGTCCAGCACCCGTGCCGCCGAGCATCCGTCGCCGACCGACCACGCGTCCCGGTCGTGCAGCCGCTCCTCGAAGTTCATCGCCACCCCGCCATTGTAACTAACGATTGCGTTATCCAGCGAGGCGTGCTTCCATCTGGCTAACGACTTCGTTATCCAGGTGGGAGATGTTGTGGTTGCAGTAGCAGGCAGGGTGGTCGTGGTGACCGGGGGCCGGCGGGGGCTCGGCGCGGCGCTGGTGGACGAGGTGCTGGCACGCGGGGCGCGAAAGGTGTACGCGACCGCGCGCTCGGCGTACACCGACAACCGCCCGGAGGTGGTCACCGCCGAACTGGAGGTCCGCTCGGCGGAGTCGGCCGCCGCCCTCGCGGAGGCCGCCGCCGATGCCGAGATCGTGTTCAACAACGCTGGAGTCCTGCTGCCGGCTCCGCTGCTCACGGGTGACCTCGAACGCGTCACCGAGACGTTCGACGTCAACGTCTTCGGGTTGCTGCGGGTGGCACGAGCGTTCGCACCGATCCTGGCCGCGAACGGCGGAGGCGCCCTGGTGAACATGCACTCCGTGCTGTCCTGGCTGGCCGGCAGCGGCGCCTACGGGGCGTCCAAGGCGGCGGCGTGGTCCGTCACGAACTCGCTCCGACTCGAATTGGGGCGCCAGAAGACCCAGGTCGTCGGCGTACACGCAGGGTTCATCGACACCGGGATGACCTCCGCCTTCCAACTGCCGAAGGCGCCGCCGACCGAGGTGGCCGCGCGGATCGTCGACGGCCTGGAGGCCGAGGCCACGGAGGTGCTCGCGGACGATGCCTCGGCCACCGCCAAGGCGGCACTGTCCGGCCCCGTGGAACACCTGACTTTCTCGCCCGCCCGTTGACGCCCCGTCCCGACATTTCGAGGAGTAAGCAACCGCCATGCCACTGTGGACCATTCACCACACGCCCGGAACCTTCACCGACGCGGAGAAGCACCAGCTCGCCTCCCACATCGCCGACCACTACGAACAGGTCGGCCTGCCCCGGTTCTACGTGGTCACGCTCTTCCGCGAGACCCGGCCCGAGGATTTCTACGTCGGCGGCGAGCCCACCCCGACCGGAGTTCGCATCACCATCGACCACATCGCCCGCCGCAACCCGGACCAGCAGAGCCGGCGCCGAACCGCCCAATGGATCAGGGGCATGCTGCAGCCCCACCTCGAACGGAGCGCAGGGCTGCACTGGGAGTTTCACATCGACGAGACCAGCGATGACCTCTGGATGATCAACGGGCTCGTGCCGCCCCCGGCAGGTTCCGACGCCGAGAAGCTCTGGGCCGAGACGAATTCGGCGTCCCCCTACTGATCGCGCCGCCGGGGCCACCCCCGGAACAAAAGAGCCGCACTGCCGTCAGGGCGCCGGTGCGTGCCCTCACCCAGCCGAGGCCGAGCGCGAACCGGGGGCTTCCCTGGCGCCGCCGTGCGGGCCGTGAGCGCGGCCGGCAGGGCGGGCCCTGAAGAATCGACGACACCATGGCCGCCGTGGCCCCGCAGACTGCGGGGCCATGGCGTACCCGTACCCGAGGTCGCCCACGAACTGGTCACCGCCGTCCACCTGAACAGGCCCGGGTGCGAAACGGCACGGCTTCAAGGAAGTTCGGCTCGCCATGCCGCAGTGCCGGCTACGAACACGGAACGCAGTAGAGGGGTGCGGCGTTCCAGTGGTCTGTCGCAAGACGACGGTGTCCGGGCCGGATGCAATGGCTTCGCGATCTTCCACAGCCCGTCTGGCGTCTGGAACGATCCAACTCCGCGTTTCCTAACCCATGCTGAGGTTCTACTCCGCCTCACCACATAGGACAACGTCTTAACACTCCAGCTGCAGATCGGGATCCGAGGGAGGCGCGTCGGCGAGGGACGGCCGTTATTCCAGCCACATTCCGTCGCGCATGATGACTCTCCCCCGCAGTTCCGGCTCGCCGCGCCAAGCGCGCACAATCCTCGGGGTCACGCGTACATACAGAAAGGAACCCTCATCCACGCGCGGATCCCATCCGAACTTGTCGGCGAAGGCCTCCGCTGCGTCTCCGGGCACCTCCTGGTCCGGGAAGCACTCCGCCTCCCCCTGGAGGAGCACCACGTCGAAGGTGTCCGGTAGCGCCAGGCGCACGCGCGGCTCTTTGCGGACGTGGCTGCGTCGCCGGGCGGACCAGCTGAGCCGATGGGCCGGGCCGTGAGCGGGCCGGACACAATACTCGTTCAACCCGCGCGAACCGCCCGGCCATCCGGCTCATCAGGCCAACGAACACCTCCTGCCAGCGGGCAGGGTCTACGCTGTGACCTGCGGCCACCACGTGATCGTTTGTCTTCACATACTGATGATCAACGTGGCCGCACCTGTCTCCACAGCGCGTCAGGGTCACGCGGCGAACGCATGCGGTCCTGGGTCAGGAGGACATGTGCAACGTGGCGAAGTCTGGTGGATCGAGTTCGACGAGCGGCGCCCGGTCGTACTGCTGTCGGAAGGCGACGCGGCCGGGATCCGGGTGATGCAGGTCGTGGCTCCGGCGGGCGTCGACATCAGCGGTCTGGGCGTCGAAGTGGCAGTAGGCGCCATGGAAGGACTGCCCTTTGAAGGCGTGCTGCGGTTCGCGTTCCCGTGTCCGGGCTTCACCCCTTGTACGTGGCTGACCACCGTGTGCCGGGAGGACCTGATCGAGCGGGCGAAAAGCGCCCTGTCGTACGCGAAACTCAAAGAGATCGAGGATGCCCTCCGACTCGCTGGACAGGCGAAGGAGCGGACCCCGGCGACGACCGAGAAGCTCAGCGAATTGAGGGACGCCCTCCGTCTCGGTGGACTTGAGTAGCCGGGTAGTCGAGGGGTTGCCGATTCAGTGCCCTCGACTCGGCAACCGTCAGTCACGATGAGCGCCGTCGTTGGCACAGCAGTTGAGCAAGGTCCACCTCGTTGCTCCCTGCATCCCGCCGATGGCATCGGGTCCCATCTGCATGTCGGCGTCCGTGCCTTGGCCAAGCCCGCACGGCGAAGCCCCGCCATCTGTTCAGCAGGGCTTCGTCGTGCGCGCCGTCAGTCCACGCTGACCATCCGGGCCTTGCTCGGTGCCCCGGCCGAGTTGAGCGCGAACAGCAGATAGCTGCCGGGCAGTGCCACCCCCGGGTCGGAGGGGACGTCGAGGGTGTACGAGGTCGCGCTGTTGCGGGTGAAGGTGAGCGGTACGCGCCGCTGGTCGTTGTCGGTGGAGTGGGTCGCGGCGCCCGCCCGCACCAGGGCGAACGAGGTGACCGCCGAGTCAGTGGTCACGGGGACGGCCGCCCCGTTGGCCACGTGGGCGGGCACCGTGCCGGTGATGACGGGCCGGGTGCGCTCGGTGCCGTCGGCGTTGAGCAGGTAAGGCGGGGTGAAGACGGCCCCGTCGGCGTGGTTGGTGGCGCAGTCACCGCACAGGCCGCCGCCCCCGGAGAAGATGCGCCCGTCAGGCAGCAGGTTGGCCACGCTGTGGTAGTTGCGCGGCACGGCCATGCTTGCCATGCGGGTGAACTGCCCCGTCGCCGGGTCCCATATCTCCGGTGTGAGCGAGGAGGTCGCGTCGCTGAACGGGACCGGATAGGACTGCCCGCCGAACACGGCGACCTTGCCGTCCGGCATGACCACGCTGTTGCTGAAGGAACGGGCGAAGTCCATGTCACCGGTGCGGGCGGCCACCGGTGTACCGCCGCCCTTGAGGTCGACGGTGTACGCGCGCCGGGTGGCCGTCGTGTTCTCGTACGCGGTCGCACCGCCCAGTGTGAGGAGTTTGCCGATGTCGTACGCGACGGCGTTGCCGTTCATGGCGTCCGCGCTGTCTGCCCGCGTTCCGGCGGCGGTGACGGAGCCGTCCCCCTGGGTGGAGATCCAGTTCATCTGCCTGCTTGGTCCCAGCTGGAGGACCCGGCCGCCCGACGTCGCGTGCAACCACTGGTGGTTGTCGGCCCGGTAGGGGCCCGCCGGGTCGGCTGTCATGGTGTTGGTCACCGGCACGCCGGGCAGCCCCCGCCAGGTGCCGGTGGACGGCGACCAGACCTCGCCGTTCTTGCCGCCCCGGCTGCCGCTCCAGGAGCCGCCGAGGACGAAGGCGTCGCCGTTGGAGAGCAGGGTCATGGCCTGGTAGCCACGGGCGATGTTCATGTCGCCGGTCGCCGACCAGGCGTCGGTGGCCGGATCATAGATGCTGGCCCGTTCGGCGTTGCTGCCGCCGGTGACCAGCACCCGGCCGTCCTTCAGGACCGCGATGCCGGGGCAGAACATGTCGTGCCGGGTGTTGTCGACCCGTCGTTGGGTGACGGCTCCGCTGCCGAGATCCATGATCGCGGTCTGGGTGTAGCCGTTGCTTCCCCCGAAGCGGTCGACTCCGTACGCGGACCAGGCGAGCAGCTTGTTGTTCGGCAGCAGGGCGGTGGCCACCGGAACCAGCGGGAATCCGGTGACCCGACCCCAGGAACCGGCGGTCGCCGGGTTCGCCGGAGTGCTGAGACGGAGTTCCGCCGCCGAGGACCACGGCCCGCGCCCGCCCGCCTCCGTGGTGGCCGTCAGGCGCACGTAACGCGCGCTGACGGTGCGGGAGAAGGTGGCGCCCTTGGCGGTGTCGTCGTCCTTCCAGGTGCCGCTCGCGACGGGTGCCCCGAACGTGGTGCCGTCCGTGCTGGTCGTGACGGTGTAGGCGCCGACCCGGCCGTTGGCCCCGGTCCTGCGCGGCTGGTAGGTGAGAGCCGAGACGTCGCGGGCGCTCTTCATGTCGATGGTGATGCTGTGCGGCAGGGGCGCGACGGTACCGGAGTACCGGCTGTGCCAGAGGGTGTCCGGATCGCCGTCGAGGACGTTGGCGGCGGTGTTCGCCGAGGCGCCCGCCTCCTCGTCGCTCGCCGTCGCCGTCCACCCGGTCCGTGACAGGTCGACCACGGAGGCGGGTGAGCCGGGGTCGCCGAGGAGGTTGAGCTCGGCCGCGGACGACCAGGGGCCGCGGTTGCCGGCCTCGCTCGTCGCGGTGAGCCGCACGTAGCGGGCTCCCTGCGCGGCGAAACTCAGGGTCTTGGCGGTCGCGTCGTCGCCGAGGGTGCCGGAGGCGACGGCGGAACCCCAACTCGTACCGTCGGCGCTCAAATGGATGACATACGAACCCACCCTGCCGTTGGCGCTGCTGGCGCGCGGCTGGTAGACGAGTGCGGATACGACGGCCGTCCGGTGCATGTCGACGGTGAGGGTGTGCGGCAGCGGCGCGGCGGTGCCGCTCCATTTGCTGTGCCAGAACGTGGCGGTGCTGCCGTCGAGCACATTGACGGCGCGTCCGTTCTCGGACGCGGTCTCCTCGTCACTCGCGGACACGGTCCAGCCGTCCCTGGGCAGGACGGGGGCGGTGGGTTCCATGGCGTCGGCCGGCACCACGGGTTCGTGCGGCGCCGCCATCGGGTGCCGAGGATCGGGAGCTGCGGTGGCGCCGGATCCGGCGGCCGCGATGACCGGGCTGCCTCCGGTCAACGGAAGCAGCGCAGCGACGACGGCGGCGAGCGCGAACGCTATGAGGCCGGTGGATCTGAGTCTGCGGTACGGAAAGGATGCGAACAGACGGGTCGGCATGAAGTCCCCCGGAGATGCGCGACGGGTGCGCAGATGGAGGCATGACCATGTCAATGGAGTGCAGGGATGTAAAGGGCGTTCTCACGCCAATCGGCTCGTCGCCGCAGCCGTGCGGCCAGCGGGCGCACCTATCGCCGCATCCACCGTCGTGGTGCACCGTCCATCGAGGCGCCGCGCATGCTCGCGGGAGCGCACCGGCTGATGCGCACTGATATCTCATCAGTAGGAGGCGCATACGTAGATGTCGTGCCCGAAGCACTCCAAATGCGCTTGTGGAGGCAGAGGTTCATCGCAACCCAGCAGGTCCAGGGCGTCCACGCGGCAGACGGGCCGCCGGCCGGCGCGGGCCCGGCACGGCCGCCGCTTGGACCGCCACGCCCAGGGCAGTCATGGGCACGGTAAGGCCCCGGGCACCGGGCACCGGTCGCCACGTCACGGGGCGTGTTCCCTGCTCGACTCTCGACGGGAGAAGACCGTGACCGTATTACGCCTTCGAAGACGCAGTCACTCACGGAGCGGGCCATCGCCCCGCGCGGCGGGGTTCCTGCCGGCCCTGTCCCTCATAGTTGTCGCCCTGGTGGCTCCCGCGCAGGTGCGAGCGGACACCACCTTCTCAGCGAAGATCGACTTCGGCACCGCCGCCACCGTGCCGGTGAGCGGCTACGCACTCGACTACGGGCAGGCTTTCGGCGCCCGTACCGGCGCCGACCAGGGCACCGGCCTCACCTACGGCTGGGTGGGGCTGACCGACACCACCCCGCTCGACCTGACGGGCAACGGCCGGGACAGAGGCACCGCCGAGCCCGACCGGCTCCTCGCCACCCTCGTGCACATGCAGCTACCCGCCTCGTCAGCCGGTGTGAAGACCCCGGGCCGGTGGGAGATCGCCGTGCCCAACGGCACCTACACGGTGACGGTCGCCGTGGGCGACGCCCCGAGCATCGACAGCTCCCACGCGCTCCAGGTCGAGAACCAGAACGCGGTCGACGGTTTCGTCCCCACGTCCACCACCAAGTACCAGACCAGGACCGTTCAACCGACCGTGACGGACGGCCGGTTGACGATCAGTCCGCTCGGGGGCAGCAACACGAAGATCGCGTACGTGACCATGGCCCCGCTCGCCGACTCCGCCGTCCACCCGGAGGTCAGGACGGTGACCCCGGCGAACACGGCGACCGGCGCGGCACCGACCGGCAGCGTCGTGGCGGACCTCCGCCTGGTGGGCCCGGGCGTCGACACCGCGACCCTCACCGGCGGCACGGTCGCCCTCAAGGAGTCGGTGACCGGGGCCGCCGTGCCCGCCCACGTGATCACCAGCGGCGGCGGCGACGTCATCAACCTGTCGCCGACGACGGGGCTCAAGGCGAACACCCGCTACCGCTTCTCGGTCACCAGCGGCGCCCGGGACCTGGACGGGCGGAGCTTCACACCATGGAGCTCGGTATTCACCACCGGAGCGGGCACCGGCACGGGCAGCATCGCCTTCGACAAGGTGGCCACGTCGGCGACGGGCAGGAGTTTCGCCTCCGTCGTGAAGGGCCCCGACGGCAAGCTGTACGCGTCCACACTCGACGGATACATCCTGCGGTACGCGATCGCCGCCGACGGCACCCTGAGCGGGGCGGAGACGATCTCCACCGTGCGCACGGACGCGACGGCCCGCGGCCTGCCGGGAGCACCGAATCGCTCCGTCATCGGGATGGCGTTCGACCCCTCGTCCACGGCGGCAAGCCCGGTTCTGTGGATCACCTCCAACACCATGTACGCGGGAGGCACACCGAACGAGCCGGACTGGTCCAGCAGCATCGCCAGACTGAGCGGTCCGGGGCTCGGCACCTACACCGAGGTGATCAGCCGTCTGCCCCGGTCCGTGAAGGACCACGAGACCAACTCGCTGGCGTTCGGCCCTGACGGCGCCCTGTACGTGACGCAGGGCGCCAACAACGCCATGGGCGCCGCCGACCCGACGTGGGGCAACCGCCCCGAGCACCTGCTCAACGCCGCCGTTCTGCGCCTCGACCCGGCCAAGCTCCCGGCGTCCGGTGCCGTCGACGTGCGGACCGAGAGCCCGGGAACGTACGACCCGTTCGCCGCCAACGCACCGCTGACCCTGTACGCGACGGGCGTCCGCAACGCCTATGACCTGGTGTGGCACACCAACGGTCACCTCTACGCACCCACCAACGGATCCGCGGCCGGGGGCAATACGCCCGCTACGCCCACGCCGCTGCCCGCCGCCTGCTCCCGCCGGATCGACGCGGCGACGGCCGGGGCCTACACGGGCCCGACCGTGCCGGGGATCACGTCCAACCCCGTGGCGGAGACCGACTACGTCTTCGACGTGAAGAAGAACCGCTACTACGGGCACCCGAACCCGGCGCGCTGCGAGTGGGTGCTGGCCGGGGGCAACCCCACTTCGGGCACCAGTCCCTTCGAGGTCACCGGCTATCCCGTAGGCACCCAGCCGGACCGCAACCTGGACGCGGCCGGCATGTACGACGCCGGGCTGCACGCCTCCGCCGACGGGGTCGTCGAGTACCGCGGCAACGCCTTCGGCGGCGCGCTCAAGGGCAAGCTCCTGGTGGTCCGTTACAGCAGTGGCCAGGACATCGAGGTGTTCGGCGTCGACGCGCAGGGGAAGCTGTCGGCGCCCACGACGGGCATCACCGGGTTCACCGGATTCCAACAGCCGCTGGACGTCACGGAGGACACGGCCAAGGGCACCCTGTACGTCACGGAACAGGGCGCTTCGAAGATCACTCTGCTCAGGCCCAGGGTGTGACGCCGAGAGGAGAGTCGGCCTGGCACTGACCCGGCACACGTGGGGCTGCCATGTGCGTGTACGGCGCAAGGCGCCTGACCGGATCCACCGCCTCGTTGACGGCCCGAGCAGAGCGGCTGGGCATGCCCGGGTAGCGGCAGAAGACACGGCCCGCCGCCCGGTCCTGGCTGGGGGATGGCGGGATGGGGGCCGGCCAGTTCCTCGCGCGTCTTGAGGGTGACGTTGCTCTGCGCCCAGAAGTCGTTGCTGTGCGGGTCCACGGAGCCGTCCGACCACAGCGGCCCGGCTTGCGCACCGGCGGCGGGCGCGCCGGTATCGGGTGTACGTGACGGGGAGGCGCTCGGCTCGCGGGGCTCGCGGGAGGCGCTCGGCGTGGGGTCCGCGGGCGTCGGATCCCCGGGCGCCGGGTCCACCGGCGAGGGCACCCGGCGTGTCGCGACCGTCGACGGGGCGGGCGGGGAGGTGGGGGTGGTGGCCGGGGTCGGTGGGACCGCGGCCGGGTGCTGCGGAGGCACGTCGTTCACCACGGAGGCCATGCCGTAGCCGCCGACAGCGAGAATCCCTGCGACCGCCGCGGTGACGCCGGCCGCACGCACCCAGCCGAATTGGGGCGGACGGGCCGCGCGGGACGCGCTGACCGTCGAGTTGCGGATCGCTCAGACCGGTGGGGTCACCTCCACCGGTGCCTGGCGGTCGCTGCCCGAGTCCGACTTCACACTGAGGATCGCCGAGAAGGACGGCTACCTCGTCCACACCTGGGTGCTCAAGCGGGGGCGTACGGTCCCGGCCGGCCAGTGGGTGTTCGCCGGGCAGTACAACCACGTCCGCGGTGGCCGGGACGCCCGGGGCGACCGCTACGCGGCCACCGCCCGGACGCGGAGCGAACAGGTCACCGTGTCGGGCGACTTCGCCCGGCACGACGACTGATTCCAAAAGGGCGGCAACCTTTTCCCCACCCGTGGCGACCAGAAGGTGCAAGATCCTCCCCACGCAAGGAATGGGCATGACTGCACGAACTGAACAGCGCGTCCGCCACCGTCGCCGGGTCACCGCACGCCGGGCGGTGATCGGCGGAGCCGCCGCCCTCGGGCTGACCGGTGCGGCGATCGTCACCACGACCATGCTGTCCCCCGCCGGGGCCGCCGCGTCCTGGCCCTCGGACACCGGCGGCAAGCCGGTGTCGAAGACCATCCCGGTCTCCGGTGAGTACGACGGCGGGATGAAGAAGTTCTACGGCACCGGCGTCCTGGGCGGCAGCGGCCAGGACGAGGGCCAGTCCCCCATTTTCGAGCTGGCCGACGGCGCCGTCCTGAAGAACGTCATCATCGGCACGCCCGCCGCCGACGGCGTCCACTGCAAGGGCAGCTGCACCCTGCAGAACGTGTGGTGGCTGGACGTCGGTGAGGACGCCGCCACCTTCAAGGGCAAGTCGGCGTCGGCGACGTACAACGTCATCGGCGGCGGGGCGAAGAAGGCCGACGACAAGGTCCTCCAGTTCAACGGGGCCGGCAAGCTCACCGTGACCGGCTTCAAGGTCGAGGAGTTCGGCAAGTTGGTCCGCTCGTGCGGCAACTGCAAGACGCAGCACAAGCGCACGATCGTGCTGAGCGACATCGACCTGACCGCGCCGGGCAAGTCGATCGTCGGCGTCAACCAGAACTTCGGTGACACCGCGACGCTGTCGAAGATCCGGATCCACGGTGACACGAAGAAGAAGATGAAGACCTGCGTGCGCTTCAAGGGCAACGACACCGGCAAGGAGCCCACCGAGCTGGGCAGCGGCCCTGACGGCACCACGTGCCGCTTCTCGGCATCGGACATCACGTACAACTGAGTCATACCACTGACTGATGTACGTCGGCGCCGGCGCCCCCGCGCGGCGGCGCCGAAGGGGCGGCGTCCGTGGTGGACGCCGCCCCTTCAGTGAGTGACCCGGGGGGTTACTTGACGTTGACGCCGGACCAGGCGGCGGCCACGCGCTTGTACTCGGTGGAGTTCGCGCCGTACAGGTCCTTCGCGGCGCTCAGCGTGCCCTTACGGGCCGCCTTGTAGTTGGTGGTCGACGTGAAGTACGTCGTCAGGGCCTTGTACCAGATCTTCTCGGCCTTGGCGCGTCCGATGCCAAGTACCTTGGTGCCGTCGGCGGTCGGCGAGTTGTACTGGACGCCGTTGATCCGCTTCTTGCCGCTGCCCTCGGAGAGCAGGTAGAAGAAGTGGTTGGCGATGCCCGAGGAGTAGTGGACGTCGACGTTGCCGGCGTTGGCACTCCACTTGTCCAGGGAGCTGCCGTCCTTGCTCGGCTTGTCCATGTAACGCAGCGGGGAGCCGTCGCCGTTGATGTCGATCTTCTCGCCGATGAGGTAGTCACCGACGTCCGCGGAGTTCTTGGCGTTGAACTCCACAGCGGTGGCGAAGATGTCCGAGGTGGCCTCGTTGAGGCCGCCGGACTCGCCGTTGTACTCCATGTTGCCGGTCGCCGAGGTGACGCCGTGCGACATCTCGTGGGCGGCGACGTCGATCGAGGTGAGGGGCTTCTTGTTGCCCTCGCCGTCGCCGTACGTCATGCAGAAGCAGCTGTCGTCCCAGAAGGCGTTGACGTAGTTGTTGCTGAAGTGGACGCGCGAGGTCGCGCCCTTGCCGTCGCCGTTGATGCCCTTGCGGCCGTGCACGTTCTTGTAGTAGTCCCAGGTGATCTGGGCGCCGTAGGCGGCGTCGACCGCGGCGGTCTGCGCGTTCGAGGGCTTGCCGTTGCCCCAGACGTCGTTGGCGTCCTTGAAGAGCTTGCCGGTGCCGGTCTCCGCGTGCTTCAGGTCGAAGGTGCGGTGGCCGCCGCGGGCCTTGTCGGTCAGCTCGTAGCCGCTCGTGCCCTTCTTGGAGCCGACCTTGACCTTGCCGCTGTACTGGCTGTTGCCGGTGCCGGTCTCGATGGCCTGGTACTGGTACAGCTTCTTGCCCGTCGCGGCGTCCGTGATGACGTGGAGCCTGCTGGGCGTGCCATCCTTCTGCGTGCCGGTGACGACCGTCTCGTAGGCGAGGACGGGCTTGCCGGTGGCGGCCCAGATCACCTTGCGCGGAGCCTGCGCGTCGGCCTTGGCGGTCTTGGCCCTGGCGGCGGTCGACTCGGCGGACTTGGCGACCGACGCCTTGCCGAGCTTCGCGTCGGTGGAGGCGACCTTGACGCTGGCCTCGGTCGCCTTGGTGACGCCCTTCAGCTCTCCGCTCTTCGCGGTGTGCACGACGAGGTCGCCGCCGAGGACGGGCAGACCGTCGTAGGTGCGCTCGTAGCGGGTGTGGGTGGTGCCGTCGCTGTCCTTCACGACGTCACGGACGACGAGCTTCTCCTTGGCGCTGAGACCGATCCGCTCGGCGGTCGCCGATCTGTCGGCGCTCGCGTCCTGGAGGAGGTCCGCGCGCACCGACGCCGAGAGGGCGACAGGGGAGCCGGACGGCTCGGTGTTCTCGTCCGGCTGGGCGGAGGCGCCGGTGGTCAGTCCGGCGGTGAGCAGCGCTCCGGCGGCAACGGCGGTGGCGATCACGAGCATCGAACGCTTGCCGGATATGTAAGGGGTCACGCAGGCTCCATCTGTGGGGGCCCCGGGTGCGTTGAGGGCCACCCGGCGCAGAAAGGGACGCGATGCGGGCGTTCAGCGTGGTGCTGTACGTGCAGCGTGTTGCGGGGAAGCGTGCCATTCGGGCCAGGTACATGTCAGCATTTTTGTTGGATGTTGGCCGAATGTGGTCCGTTGAGCGAGGGTCGACGTACGCAATACGAACAGATCGTGAACGCGTACGGCACCGACAACCCGCGCACCGCCCCGGGGGAGTTGATGCCCCGGGGCGGCGGCGTGTTTCGGTGAGGGCGGAGCCTCTGAGCCGCGCCGCGCTCCGACATCGTTGTCAGAGAAGCGGTTTGCGCGGATTGCGGCCCTATGGGGCGTGGTCGGCTCCGTGGGAGCAGCGCGCGTCGGGGCGCGCCGTCGCCTTACGGCGTGTAGACGGCGTCACTGCCGTACAGCTCCCGGGTGAACGCGGAGACGTCGGCGCTGCGGTTGGTGCCGTCGAGGTTGTACGTCAGGTAGACGCCGTACCCCTCGCTGACGGTGCGGCGGGCGAAACTGGCGACCGTGCTCCGCGAGGTCCGGCCGATCTCGACAGCCGCCGGCGACAGCTTCGACTTGGGCAGTGCGATGCCGGGGACCTGCCAGGTGCCGTAGTACGGGTTCCAGGCGTAGTCGAACTTGGACGAGACGTCGACGCCGCCGTAGGAGAGGCGCGACGCGGCCGGGCCGATGTTGTAGAGGCTGATGATCTTGTTCGGCATGTTCGCGCGCAACGCCGTCACCAGGTGCACGAACGAGCCGGCGTTGGGCTGCCCCGTGCCGTTGTTGCCGTACTCGGCGTACTCGTCGTCGAAGTCGATGCCGTCGAGCCCGTACTTGGTGACGGTGTCCGACATCTGCTTCGCGAACGCCGAAGCCGCCTGCTGCGACGGGAAGTTCGCGAAACCGGCGCCCTGGTGGTTGCCGAGCACCGAGAGGACGACCTTGATGCCCTTCTGCTGCAACGGCCGTATCTGCGTGGCGGCGTTGTCGAGGACTCGCTGCACGTTCTCGTTGAAGTGCAGGTACGCCGTCTTCTTGCCCGTGTCGTAGTTGATGTTCGCCGCGAAGATCACGGCGACGTCGAAGGCGTTGCCGCCGCCGTTGGCGAGGGTGTACTTGCCGACGTTCAGCATGCTGTTGTTGTTCACCTCGACGTACGCCACCGAGGTCGGTCCCTGTTTCGCGCGAGCGGGGGTGGGGGCGGGCGCGGGGTTCGGGGCGGCCGCCGCGCCGGTCGCGGCGGCCGTGCCGAAGGCGAGGGCCGCGACGGCCGAGAGAGCGAGTGCGGCCGTCCGCACTCTGCTTCGTACCAGTGTGAACATCGTTGATCGGTCTCCCAACGCATGGATCGGCGCCCGACCTGTTCGAAAGCGCCGAGTGAGCCCTCCGAGTTTTCCTCCCCCGTGACCGAATCCCAAGAATCGTACGCAATCTCTTCACGATTCCCACGCACCTCGCGCCCCAGCAGTGCCCCTACGGGCGGCAGTTGGCGCCGCATTTCAGCCGTCAGCGAGCGCCCTGCGACTGCGGAACGCCGCCACGCGTGTGCGGTTCTGACAGGTCACCGAGCAGAAACGGCGTCGGCCGCCCGGGGATTGGTCGATGTAGACGTCGGCGCAGCGGCCGCCGGCGCAGGTGCCGATGCGCGCGAACCCGTGGGCGGCGAGGTACTGACGCAGGGTGATCGCCGCCGCCGCGACCACGGCGCGATCGGCGTCGTCGACGCACCATGCGGCGCGCAGCGCGTCGGAGGCCCCGGTCTCGATTCCAGTCTCGACTCCGGTCTTGATTCCGGTCTCGACTCCGGTCTTGATTCCGGTCTCGACTCCGGTCTCGACTCCGGTCTTGCTTCCGGTCTGGCTTCGGGTCTTGATTCCGGTCTTCATGACGGGACGGACACCGGTCTCGGACAGCAGCCGCGTCAGCTTCCGCGCACACGTCTCGGCGTCCCGGGCGGAGAAGACCGCGTGAAGGCGGTCCGCCGCGTCGGCCAGCGCCTCTGGGGTCAGCGCCGCCCTGACGCGCGCGGGCAGGCCGAAGCGTGCCGCGATCTCGGCGACGGGCCGGTGCGGGTCGTCCCCCCGGCCGTCCTCCTGGCGCGGCAGTGTGCCCCAGCCGTTGACGAGCTCCGTCAGCGTCTCCAGGGAAACTTCCGTGAGGGTGACCGGGGTGACTGCCATACGTTCCAGCGTAACGCGTTAAAGGTCGACTATGCGTTGCAGACTCTACGCCGGGCGGGTAACGTCTTGCCGCAGTCATGAGCGTTACACCATCCGGACTCGGGAGGCCGGCATGCTGGATCTCGCTCTTCTGCCGGCCTATCTGGCGGCGGTCGCGATCATCACCGTCGCCCCGGGACCCGACGCCGCGTACATCGTGGCCGTGGCCCTGGAACGCGGCCCGCGGGCGGGCCTCGTCTCCGCCGCCGGAATGGCCCTGGGCATGGCCGTGCACGTGACGGCTGCCGCGCTCGGCCTCGCCGTCCTGCTGCGCTCGACACCCGCCGTCCTGATAGCGGTGGAACTCATCGGCGGCCTCTACCTCGGATGGCTGGCGGTGACCACGATCCGTTCGGCCAGGAAGACGCCGACGGCGGCGCCCGAGACGCCGCCCGAGCGTCAGGTCCTGCGCCGGGCCCTCCTCACCAATCTGCTCAATCCGAAGATCGTGCTGTTCTTCGCCGCGTTCCTGCCGCGGTTCACCGATCCCGATCAGGGCCTCGTCTGGCTGCAGTTGCTCGTCCTCGGGCTGATCTTCCTGGTGATGGGGTTCGTCTGGGACAGCACGATCGGCCTGTTCGCGGGCCGCCTGGGCCAGGGACTGGTACGGGGTCGCCGCACGGCCGTGGCGGTGAACACGGTCGCCGGAGTGACCTTCGCCGTCCTCGCGGTGTTCCTTCTGGAGGACGCGCTGACCGCCGCCGTAGCCTGAGTGCCGCTCTGCCGGGAATAGCGGAGCCGGAGCATGGTTGACGCCACCATGACCTCTGAGAAGCGCAACACGTTCGGACGGATCGGCATCTGGAGCAGCGCCCTGCACGAGTCCCGTGCGGACGACGCGGGCAAGGGAGCGATCAGGGAAGCCGTCGCCGAACTCGACGAGCTGGGCTACGGCACGCTGTGGCTCGGCGGCAACGCCTCCCCCGACGACGCCGCGGCCGTCGTCGACGCCACCCGTACGGTCACCGTGGCCACCGGCATCCTCAGCATCTGGGAACACACCGCCGAGGACGTGGCGGCACGCATCGCGGCCGTCGAGGCGAGCGCGCGCGGACGCCTCGTCCTCGGCCTGGGGGTCAGCCACGGGCCGATGGTGCCGCAGTACACAAAGCCGTACAGCGCGATGGTGGCGTACCTCGACGCGCTGGACAGCGCCGCCCCCTCCGTGGGCCCCGAGCGCCGCGTCCTCGCGGCGCTCGGTCCGAAGATGCTCAGGCTTTCCGCCGATCGGGCGCTGGGCGCCCACCCCTACCTGGTCACCACCGAGCACACCACCGAGGCGCGCGAGGCGCTCGGCCCCGACGCCCTGCTCGCGCCGGAACTGACCGTAGTGCTCGACACGGAGCTCGACCGGGCGCGTACGACCGCGCGGAACATGCTGCGGATGTACCTCCAGCTGCCCAACTACACCGCCAACCTGCTGCGCCTCGGCTTCGAGGAGGACGACTTCGAGGACGGCGGCAGTGTCCGTCTCCTCGACGCCCTCTTCGCCCTGGGCGACACCGAGCGCGTACGGGCCCGGACCCAGGAGTACCTCGACGCGGGAGCCGACCACATCGCGCTCCAGGTGCTCACCTCCGAAGAGGGCGGTGCGGGGCTGCCGCGCACCGAATGGCGCCGACTGGCCGAGGCGTTCGCCGACGTTCTGTGACGGGCGGTCGCCGCCCGGCGAAACGCCCCCGCTAGAACACCGACCAGCCCGTCACCGTGGTGAAGTGGTCGAGCGCCGCCACGCCCGCCACGGAGTTGCCGTACGTGTCCAGGCCCGGGCTCCAGACGCACAGGGTGCAGCGTCCCGGGATCACCGCGACGATGCCGCCGCCCACGCCGCTCTTGCCCGGCAGGCCGACGCGGTAGGCGAAGCTGCCCGCCGCGTCGTACGTACCGCAGGTGAGCATCACCGCGTTGACCTGCTTGGCCTCGCGGGCGGGCAGCAGGCGCGTGCCGTCGCGGCGCAGCCCGTGCCGGGCCAGGAAGGCTCCCGCGAGGGCGAGGTCGCGGCAGCTCATACGGATCGCGCACTGCCGGAAGTAGTGTTCGAGGACCGTGGCGACGGGGTTCTCGAGGTTGCCGTAGCTCGCCATGAAGTGCGCGAGAGCCGCGTTGCGGTCGCCGTGCTCGGCCTCGGAGGCCGCCACCACGGGGTCGAAGGCGACGTCCGGGTTGCCGCTCTCCGTGCGCAGGAACTCCAGCATCGTGGTGCCGGCGTCTCCGGTCAGGCTCTGCAACCGGTCGGTGACGACCAGCGCACCGGCGTTGATGAAGGGGTTGCGCGGGATGCCGTTCTCGTACTCGAGTTGGACGAGCGAGTTGAAGGGGTTGCCGGACGGTTCCGTGCCGACCCGGTCCCAGATCCGCTCGCCGCCCTCCGCGAGTACGAGCGCGAGGCTGAAGGCCTTCGAGATGGACTGGACGGAGAACGGCTCCTGCCAGTCCCCCACCCCGTGCACCTCGCCGTCGACGTCGGCGACCGCGATGCCGAAGCGCTCGGCGTCCACCCCCGCGAGCGCCGGAATGTACCCGGCCACCTGGCCGCGGCCCACCAGCGGCCGCGCGAAGGCGGCGACTTCTTCGAGAACGGTCTGGTAGTCCACAACCCCGGCTTTCTGACTGCACGACGCGACCGTTTCATCCTGGAAAGCCGCTGGTTACGGGGCTATGTCGTCGGCCGCGGCCACAGGATAACGCTCCGTCGGGACCTGCTCCCGCCCGGGATCGGGCACCTGGTCTCCTGCGCCCTCCCGGAGTTCCACGATCACCAGTGTGCCCCGGCTGCCGGGGCGAACGGCGTGGGCCGTGCCTGCCGGAACGATGTAGAGCTCGCCCGCGCCGACCAGGACGGCCGCCCCGCCGACGTCGAGCCGGAGCTCCCCGTCGAGAACGAGCAGGGCCTCGGGGGCTTCGTGGCTCTCCTCCGCGACGGGCATGTCGTCCATCCTCAGCACCTTCAGGCAGGCGTTGCCCACATGTCCCAGCACGAGGGACCGCCACCCTTCCGCGAGGTCTGCCGCGGTGTCGGTCACATTGATCAGGCTCACGACGCACTTCTCCTGTCAACCCGGCGCTCGCGCCGGGGCCGTCTGCAACAGTGGATGTCCTGGACGCTATCTGACCTGCGCTGATGCCTGGTCGACCGAATGGCAAAGGATCCGTTGGGACCCTCACGCCCCCTTCTCAATCGGCCCAAGCGAACGGTGCCGCACTAACGGCCCAGTACATGTGTCCGCCTCGGCGTCATGGGGTACCCGTCGTCACGCGATAGTGCCCCTGCCCAGTGCCACCCACCCCTGCGGGTGGCACGGTCCCGTCGAACGATCGGAAACCAGTGAGCGAGAAGAAGAACCCGGTGACGGCCGCCGCGGAGAAGGCTGTGGAGAAGGTCCAGGAGGTCATGCGGTCCGGGAACGAGATTCCCGGCGCCCCGGGCCCCGAGGACGTACCTGCGCACGAGCCGACGGAGCCGCGCGAGCCGCTGCCCCCCAAGCCCGACCAGCGCGGCCCCGCGACCTACAGCCCGACGGGGCAGCCCACCGGAGTACCTCAGGAGAAGGTCGCCCAGGACGGCGCGTACCTGACCACCGCTCAGGGCGCACGCCTGTACGAGACCGATCACTCGTTGAAGGCCGGGCCGCGCGGCCCGGTGCTGTTGCAGGACCACCACCTGCGGGAGAAGATCACCCACTTCGACCACGAGCGCATCCCCGAGCGGGTCGTGCATGCCCGCGGGGCCGCCGCGCACGGCGTGTTCCGGGCCTACGGCTCCGCCGCGGGCATCACCAAGGCGGGCTTCCTCGCCGAGGGCGTCGAGACGCCGGTGTACGTCCGCTTCTCCACGGTGCTCGGTTCACGCGGCTCGGCCGACACCGTGCGGGACACCCGTGGCTTCGCGACGAAGTTCTACACCGGCGAGGGCGTCTTCGACCTGGTCGGCAACAACATCCCGGTGTTCTTCATCCAGGACGCGATCAAGTTCCCCGACGTCATCCACGCCGGCAAGCCGCACCCGGACCGGGAGATTCCGCAGGCGCAGAGCGCCCACGACACGTTCTGGGACTTCGTCACCCTCCATACCGAGGCCACTCACCACACGCTGTGGAACATGTCGGACCGCGGCATCCCGCGCTCCTACCGGATGATGGAGGGCTTCGGCGTCCACACCTTCCGGCTGGTCAACGCCGAGGGCGCCACCACCCTGGTGAAGTTCCACTGGAAGCCCAAGCTGGGTGTGCACTCGCAGGTGTGGGAGGAGGCGCAGATCACCGGCGGCATGGACCCCGACTTCCACCGCCGCGACCTGGCGGACGCCATCGAGGCCGGCGCCTTCCCCGAGTGGGAACTGGGTGTCCAGACCTTCCCGGACACCGAGGACCAGATGTTCGAGGGCATCGATCTGCTCGACCCCACGAAGATCGTGCCCGAGGAGCTCGCGCCGGTCCGCCCGATCGGCCTGATGACGCTCAACGCCAACCCGTCGAACTACTTCGCCGAGACCGAGCAGGTCGCCTTCCACCCCGGCCACCTGGTTCCCGGTATCGACGTCACCGACGACCCGCTGCTGCAGGGCCGGCTCTTCTCCTACCTCGATACGCAGATCAGCAGGCTCGGCGGCCCCAACTTCGGTCAGCTGCCCATCAACCGCACCCACGCGCCCGTCAACGACATGACGCGGGACGGCATGCACCAGACTGCCGTGCACCGGGGTGCGGCGCCGTACCGGCCCAACTCGGTCGACGGCGGCTGCCCGTTCCTCGCGGGCGCGGACACCGGGGCCTACATCGAGGTGCCCGTCGAGATGCCCGCCTCCCGCAAGGTCCGGGACGCGGCGGCCACCTTCGACGACCACTTCAGCCAGCCCCGGCAGTTCTGGCTCAGCATGAGCCCCACCGAGCGCGAGCACATCATCGCCGCCTACACCTTCGAGCTCGGCAAGTGCTGGAACGTGGGGATCAAGGAGCGGGCGCTGAAGGTGCTCGCCAACATCGACCCGGAGCTGTGTTCGCAGGTCGCGACCGGCCTCGGCCTTCCGGCGCCGGAGCCGTCCGTGCCGCTCGCGGCCGTCGAGCCGAGCCCCGCGCTCTCCCAGGTCGGCGAGCAGTGGCCGGTCGACGGCCGGATCATCGGCATCGTCACCGACGGCGCCAGTGACCTGGACGGAGTCCGCACGGTCCGCCAGGCGGTCCTGGACGCCGGGATGGTCCCGCTGGTCATCGCCCCGACCGGCGGCACGCTGGACGCGGACGGCGACCCGGTGACCGTGCAGCGCACCTTCACCACCGCGCGGTCCATCGAGTTCGACGCGGTGCTGGTGGCCGGGGCGCCGGCCCCGGCTCCGGACGCCTACGGAGCCCGTGACGCCAAGGCGGACGACGCCGCGGCGCTGGCCACGGGCGTCGAACCCCGCCTGCTGCTGTTGCTCACGGAGGCGTTCCGGCACGGCAAGGCGCTGGGCGCCTGGGGCCGGGGAGCGGTCGCCCTGGAAGCCGCGGGCCTGCCCGAGGCGGCGGCAGGTGTGGTGGTCGGCGAGGCCGCCACGTCCGTACTGGAAACGGTCACCGGCCTGCTCGCCGGCCATCGCGCATGGGAGCGGTTCACGCCTGCGGTCTGAGGCGAAGGCCCTGGTCGGGGGCGGTAGCTGTGCGCGGAGCGCGGCTACCGCCCCTCCGGCTTTCCCGACCCGCCCGGGGCCGGGCGAATCTCCAGGTCGGCGGCTAGTTCGGCGAGGCCCGTCGCCATGGTCCGCATGAAGCGGCTCAGGTACCACTGGAAGAAGCGGCGCATGCCTCGGCGTGCCACATACGTGCCGTGCCAGCGGATCCTTGTTCCGCCGTCGGGCAGCTCCGCCAGTTCGACCGTGGCGCGGTAATCGGCCATCTGCGGGTTTCCCACGCCCTCGTACGAGAAGCGGCGTTCGGGTTCGAGGCCGGTTATCCGCTCCCGGGTGACGACTTTCCCCGTACGGAAGGCTCGGGTCGCTCCGACACCGTCCCGGCCTTCGGGCGAGAGGTCGCTGGACCGGCCGGTCTCCAGCGCGTCTATGCGCGACCATTCGGGCCAGCTCCGCGGGTCGAGCAGCAGCGTCCATATCGCCGCGGGCGGTGCCGTCGATTCGGCCGTGACGTCGTACGACTGCATTTGCGGGCTCCTCACCCTGTCCGACTGCCGACTTTCGGGGTCGCGGGGAAAACCCTAGGTGCGGGGCGTCGCTGGTCCCATGCGTGGAATTGCGGTGCCGCGGTCAGGAATTGCGGTACTCGGAGGGACGCATCCCGGTCTGCCGGAGGAATGCCGCCGACAGGGCGCCGGGCCCTGCGAAGCCGCACCGTGGTGCTATCCGGGCGATCGCCAAGTCGGTGGTTTCCAGCAGTCGTCCCGCCTCCTCCACGCGCAGCCGGACGAGGTACCGGTACGGGGTCATCCCGGTCGCCGCCTTGAAGACCCGGACGAAGTGGTAGACGCTCAGGTGTACTTCGGCGGCGATCTCCGCCAAGGTGACCGGTTCCGCCAGCCGATCGCGCATCATCGCGACGGCGGTGGCGACGCGTACGTCTTCCTGCGCGCCCGTACCCGTGCCTGTACGCGTTCGTGGATCAGGTCGTCGGCCGTCACGGCTGCGACGGCCACGGCTCGCGTGACGAGTGAGCAGGTGCGCCGTCAGGAAGGCGGCCGCGGATTCGGCGTACACGTCGTCGGCTGCCTCGTCCATGGTGCCGAGCGTTCGGACGGCCTCCTCGATCAGCGGGTCCCCCGTCGCCAGGGACGCGGCCATGGCCTCGTAATCCACCGCGCTGCCGACACCCAGTTGCTCCGCGACCGTGTCGACCGTGCCGCGCGGGATATGGATCTGGACGCTCCGCATCGCCTCGTCCCCGCGATAACTCCGCAGGACGGACCGGCCCGGGATCATCAGCTCCAGTCGTCCCGGCGCCCAGGCGTGACGGTTCTTCGGCCCGTCGCTCCGCGTCGTCTCCATCGCCGCCCGCCCCGCCACGGGCAGCACCAAGTGCAGATCCGCCACGCCCGGCAGCGCCATGTCCTCGACGACGGGGACGTGCTCGAACCGCTGGACGAGCAAGGACTGCCAGCCGACGGTCTCCCAGCTGCAGTACGTCCGCCGGACGTAACGCCCCATGTCGAAACCGGCGTAGGGCTGGAGATCGAAATGGGCGGGGCGGGTGGATGCGAACGCCATGAGGTCGAGGTTACGGCCGGCTCGCCGCTCGGCGGTCGTCCGCGCGTCGGCGTCCGGCGGCCGGGGAGGCGGTCGGTGCCGCGGCGGGCGCCGGGGTGCGGTACGCGCGCAGGGGAGCGTTGGCCGCGGCTACGGCGGCGATCGCCAGGGCGGCGGAGAGGCCCCCGGAGACCAGCGCGAAGGGGGCGGAGGTGGCCGAAGCCAGCAGACCGCCGCGGAAGTTGCCGAGTTCGGGGCCCGCGACGCCGATGACGTGCTCCACCGAGGAGACCCTCCCCCGGTACGCGTCCGGCGTCTCCCACTGGACCATGGCACTGCGGGTGACCACCGACACCGTGTCGGCCGCACCGGCCACGGCCAGGCAGGCGAGCGCCGTCCACAGCTCCGCCGACAGGCCGAAGCAGGCCAGCGCGAGGCCCCACGCGCCGGCCGCGGCCAGCTGGACAAGGCCGCCACGGCGCCACCGCGTCACCGTGCCCGAAAGCAGGCCCGCCGCGATGCCGCCGACCGCGACGGCCGACAGGAACAGACCGAGGTTCTGCGGGTCGCCGTCGAAGCGGACCTCGTTGACCAGCGGGAAGAGCGCGATCGGCATCGCGAGCAGCGTCGCGGACAGGTCGGTGGCCATGGCGCCCCAGAGCGTCGGGCGACGCAGAATGACCCGCCAGCCGCCGTGCCTCGGTCGGCGCCTGCCACTTCCCGCGCCGGCCACGTCGGCGTCAGCACCCTCGGCCACTGCTCCCTCGGGCTTCATCACGGGGAGGCGGCTCACCGCGAACATGGCGAGCGCGACGGCCACCGCCTGCACGGCGTAAGCGGCGGGGAAGTCCCAGCGGGCGATGATCAGTCCGGCCAGCGCGGGCCCGGCCAGCATCGTCGCCTGGAAGGCGATGTTGGTCAGGGCGAGACCCGCCGCTACCTGGTCGGGCGGCAGCAGCCGGACCGGGAAGGTGCGCCGGGCCGGCGCGCCGAGTGCGCCGCAGGCCGCCCCCATGGCGACCAGGCAGAGCAGCAGGAGGACGTTGCGGTTGTCCGCCAGTGCCTGGACGAACAGGCCCCCGGCGGCGAGTAGTTGGCCCGCGGTGGCGGCCCGCACGATCGCACGGCGGTCCAGGGTGTCGGCCAACGTGCCGCCCAGCAAACCGAACAGCACCATCGGCAGGCCGGTGGCGAGCCCGATGGCCCCGGTGCCGACCGGGCTGCCGGTCAGCTCCCAGACCTGGGCAAGCACCGCCACGGTGGCTACCTGGCCGCCGAGTCCGGATGCCGCGGAGCCGACCCACAGGGACCGGAACGGCCGGTTGCCGCGAAGCGGGCGGATGTCGAGGAACAGGACCCGCGACGCTTTCATCGAGGTGGCTCGACGAGGCGGTGGCGGATCCGCTGCCGCATCGACCGGCGCTCCAGCGCCCGCCGCAGATCCTCGACGACGGTGGTCAGCGCGTACGGGATCTCCGAATCCAGCTCGGCGACGGCCGCGTGGGTGGCCCGCCACTCGGCCTCCAGGAACGGCACAAGGGCCCGGCCGCGCTCGGTCAGGTCGATCCGCCGGGTACGGGCGTCCGGCCCCGGCTCCGAGGTGACCAGGTCCTCCTTGCGCATGGCGGCGATTGTCTGGCTGATCGCCGAATGCGAGCGGTTCAGGGACTTCGCCAGCTCGCGGATGGTCAGCGGCCCGGTGTGGGCGAGCCGGATCAGCGGATACGCGAACCGCGGCCGCACGCCGCGGATGCCGCGGTCGACGTAGACCTGCTCGATCTCGGCGTCCATGGCGGCCAGCAGTTCATGCAGCGGCTGCCAGGGGTCCGGGAGCGTGGTGGGGTCGGGTGAGGGGGCGGGGTCCGAAAATGTCACAGCGCTAATATAACAGCGCTTCAGAAATCGGCTCCCGCCCCGGACCTGCTGGGCCACTTCCCCTTCGAGCCCGCCAGGCAGAAGCCACAGGCGCTCAGCCCGCGCCGAACGCTCCAACCAGGCTGTGGGGTGCGTTGTCGCCGAACATCAGGGCGTAGAGCTCGGTACCCTCGGTGGCCGCTTCGGCGGCGCGGGGGAACATGGCCTGCTCGTACTCGGTGAGCGCGGCGTCGATGTCATCGGGGTGGGCGGCGAGGGCCTTGCCGAGTTCGGCGCCGTCGAGCATGGCCAGGTTGGCGCCCTCACCGTTGGGGGGCGAGAGGTGGGCGGCGTCGCCGAGCAGGGTGACCCCCGGCGCCCGGTCCCAACGGTGCCCGATCGGCAGGCCGTTGAGGGGGCGCAGGACCGGTGCGGTGTCGCTTTCGGTGATCAGGGCGGTGAGTTCCGGGGCCCAGTCGGTGAACTCCCGCGCGATCCGTGCCGTCGCCGCGGCGGCATCGGTGAAGTCGATGCCGGAGAACCAGTCCTGCGGCTTGAACAGGGCTGTGTAGGTGTGGAGGGTCCCGGCCCTCTCCCGGTGCGCCTGGATTCCCTTGGTCGGAGCGAGCGCGAGCATCGATCCGTCACCCACCGCTTTCGCGGCGGCGGGGTGCCGGACGTCGGCGTCGTACAGGTAGGTCTCGACGAATGACATGCCGGTGTACTCGGGTGTGGCGGCGGAGAGGAGCGGGCGGACCCGTGACCACGCGCCGTCGGCGCCGACCAGCAGGCTCGTGACGGTGGTGCCGCCGTCGGCGAAGCGCACCTCGTGGCGGCCCCCACCGAGGGCCCGGACGCCGCTGACCTTGTGGCCCCACCGGACGGTTCCGGCCGGCAGTGAGTCGAGCAGGATCTGGCGGAGCTCGCCCCGTTGGACCTCGGGACGCCCGCCCGTGCCGTCGTCGGGTTGGTCGAACAGGACCGAGCCGTCCCGGTGCAGAATGCGCATGGCCTGGCGGCCCTCCAGGATGAGGCCGCGGAACTCGTCCATCAGGTCTGCCGCCCGAAGGGCCTGCTGGCCGTTGTAGTCGTGGATGTCGAGCATTCCGCCCTGAGCGCGCGCGGCCCTGGACGGCTCCGCCTCGTACACGGTGGACGGGATGCCGTGTACGTGCAGGACGCGGGCGAGCGTCAGGCCGCCGAGGCCCGCGCCGATGATGGTGACGTGAGTGGTCACAGGGGCTCCTTGAGTGTCGCTCGGCCATCGGGGCACTGGGGTGCCAGGGTCCGGGCCTCTGGGTCGGCCGGTAAGCGTCCGGCTCGTCTTCATCAAGGTGCCAGCCCCCGCCGACAGGCCACCGACACCGGACCGACAGCCGCCGATACGCGGCCGGTACCGACCGCCTGTCGACCACGCCACGCCCCCGGGTCACACCGCCCCACCCCCGCCGCCACCTGGCGCCCTCCGCCCGCGTGTGCTGAGGTGCACGAAGCCCTGGACCACCCGCCCCGCGTTCCCGGAGAGTGACCTTGCGCAGCTTGACCTTCGTCATCGGTACGGGCCGCAGCGGCTCCACCGCGCTGTCCCGCATCCTCAACACCCATCCCGACGTACTCAGCCTCAACGAGTACCTGGCCTCGGTCGGTGACGCGGCCTTCCCCGAGGGCCAGGTGTCGGGGGCGGAGTTCTGGGAAGCCCTCTTCAGGCCAACGCCGTACTTCGCGAGCATGATCCGCAGCGGGGTGCTGATGCCCGAGTTCCTCTACACGGACCGCCCGGGCCGGTACACGCCGCAGGCCACCGGCATCCCCGCGCTCTCCCTCATGGTGCTCCCCCACCTCACCGACGACCCCGACGGCCTTCTCGACGAGCTCCGCGCGGCCGTCGTCGACTGGCCCGGCCGCGCCGCCGCCGCACACCACGAGGCGCTCTTCGACCTGCTCTGCGCACGGTTCGGGCGCACCGCCGTCGTGGAGCGTTCCGGCTACTCGACGGGCTGGGCGCCGGGGCTCCGGGCCGCCTTCCCCTACGCGAAGTTCGTGCATCTCTTCCGTGACGGGCCGGACTGCGCCCTGTCCATGAGCCGGCACCCCGGGTACCGGGTGATCACCTTGATACGTGAGATCAGGGAACGTACGGGCGTCGACAGCTTCGCGGACCTCACGGACGAGCATGTGCGGTCCCTGCCGCCGGAGCTCGCGCCCCTGCTCGGCGAGCGCTTCGACCCCGCCCTCGTCCGCGACCGCGACTTTCCGCTGCGTCGGTTCGGCGCTCTGTGGTCGGAACTCGTCGTCGAGGGCGTGCACTTCCTCGACGGCCTTCCTGCTGGTCAGGGCATGACACTCGGTTACGGGGACCTCCTGGACGCTCCCCGCGATGAGCTCACCCGCCTTGCGTCGTTCGTCGGGTTCGCGCCGTCCCCGCAGTGGCTGGACGGCGCGTGCGCCCTGCTCGACGGCGGTCGCCGCGGCTCCGCCGGGAGGCAGCTGACGGCCGCTGCTCTCGACGAGCTGAAGGAGAGCTGCGCCGCGGGCACCCGCGCTCTGGCGGAGCGAGCGGACCGGCGCTGACCCCTCGGCGGCCTCCTGGGCAACGCACCGCACGCGGACGGGCCCCGCCGCGCCGCAGCACGGTAGGGCCCGTTCCGGTTCGGCCGGTCAGCCGGGGCCTGCTCGGTACATGCCCCGCTTGCCGCGGCTCGCGCCGGCTTCTCCCTGCCGGGCGGCCGCACTGGCGGCCAGGGCGAGCAGAAGGGCGACGCCACCGGTGATGACGTTGCTGACCACGGTCCTTGTGGTGCTGACGTCACCCGCCACGACCCAGGGGGCGACGATCGTCCAGACGCCGAGCGCGCAGGCGGCCCACGCCATGCTGTGCGTGCGGTCGTAGGCACGGCCGAAGCCGCCGCTCATCAGCAGGGCGTAGGCGATGCCGACGATCAGGTTGGTGACCGTCAGCCGCGTCAGGCCGTCGAAGCCCACGATCCAGGGCGAGGCGGCCAGGTACAGACCCGTCAGGAAGGCCAGCGTGTCGATGGCCTGCACTTTCGGAGAGCTCGCCGCACGCTCGGCGCTCTCGTGGCGAGCGCGGATGTCGGCGATGTCCGGGTGCGTTTCCATGGAGGACGGGGACATGGGAGACGTTGCCACTGCGTCCACCTCCAGTTGGGTGGTTCCTTGGGTGCGGACAGGGCCGCGGGCACCGACATCGTCAACCAGCGGTGTCGTCACGCGGCCGAACCATGACTCGGGGCGGTGGCAGCAGATCAGATGGCTGCCGGGTGTCCGTGCCGAGCCGGGCGGAAACCGTCCCGGCGGGCCGGAGGGGGCACGCGCCGCTCCATCGGGGCGACGGACCTTCAACTGGCACTGCTCTTCGGAGCCCGCTGCGGCGTCGGCTCCTACCTACCAGCAGAATACTCGCCCTCACCCGTCTTGTCGTACGGCGGAGGGAGCGCTTCCGCAGGGGCCGCGGGAGGGGCCGCCGAAGGCCTGTCGGCGCGCTCGGCGTGTTGCATGCGCTTGACGTTCCGGCCCGCGTAACGGCCCGGCGGGACGCCCACGACCCGTTTGAAGTGCCGGTTCAGGTGGGCCTGGTCGTAGAAGCCGACGGCGGTCGCCACCTCCGAGGGCGGCCTGCCCGCGAGCAGCAGCCGCCGGGCGCGCTCGACCCTGCGGGCCATCAGGTACTGGTGCGGGGCGATCCCGAAGGCGGCGCCGAACGCCCGTACCAGATGGGTGGGGTGAGCGTGCACCTGCCGCGCCGCCTCGTCCAGCGTCACCCCGTCAAGGAGCCGTTCGTCGAGCAGCTCCCGCAGGCTCTGCGCCACGCCGCGGCCGGGCCCGGGGCGCGCGGTGGCGAGCCGGGGCCGCAGGTGGCCGCGGAGCCGTTCGCCGACCAGGGCGAGACGGCTCTCGGCCTCCAGTTCGTCGCCGCGCCGCGCCAGGGAGGCGTGCAGTTGCCCGATGCGCCTGCGCAGCAGCGGGTCGGCGATGTCGGGGTCGTCCACCGCCGGGCCGATCAGGCTCTCGTCGAGCAGGGGCGCGTCCAGGTACAGCACCCGCTTGCGGAAGCCGTGCGCGGTGGCCGGGGAGCCGTTGTGCGGCACCTGCGGCGGCAGCAGCGACACGGTGTCCCGCGGGGTGCCGCGCTCGCGGCGGCCCAGGTCGTAGCGGACAGCCCCGTCGTCGACGATCAGCAGTGTCCATACGTCGTGGACGTGCATCGGGTACGCGTGCTCGGTGAAGTGCGCGTGGAAGACCTCCACGACGCCCGGGACCTGCGGGCGCCACGCGGAGACCTCCTGCGGGGACGGCATGCAAAGAACGTACAAGACGGTGCGGGGTGTCGGTCGGCAGCCTGGGACGCATGACGACCGACACCCCGCAGCACGCGCCCGTACGTTTCGACACCAAGATCGCAGTACTGCTGCGCGAGGACCTGGAGACCTGGCAGCGGCTGAACGTCACCGCGTTCCTGGTCAGCGGCCTCGGCACACGGTTCCCCGAGGTGATCGGCGAACCGTACGCCGACGCCGACGGCACCCCCTACCTGCCGATGCTCCGGCAGCCGGTGATGGTCTTCGAGGGGACGAAGGAGACGGTGACGGCGGCGCACGGCCGCGCGGTGAGCCGGGACCTGCCCATGGCGCTCTTCACCTCCGACCTCTTCGCCACCGGCAACGACCGTGACAACCGCGCCGCGGTACGGGCCGTACCGGCCGGCGATCTCGACCTGGTCGGGATCGCCGTCCACGGACCGCGCAACGCGGTCGACAAGGTGCTGAAGGGTGCCCGCATGCACCCGTGACCGGACGGCCCGGCTCCAGGCCCGTCCAGTCAGCCCTTACGGCTCAACCCTTACCGCTCAGCCCTTGCCGCTCAGCCCTTGCCGCAGAACTCCGCCTCGAAGACGTTCTCGTAGAGGGCCCCGTCCTCCAGCCAGTCGCCGTTGAGGTGGAAGGTCAGGGTGTGCTTGCCGTCGGCGGTGGTGGCGGTGCTGGTCAGCGAGCCCCAGACGATGCCGTCGTGGCCGTAGACCTTCACCCCGCACGACAGGGTGCGGACGATCAGACCGGTGCCGTAGCGGAAGAAGGTTCCCGTCTCCACCGTGTCCAGCAACTCGCGCTGCTGGGCGGCCGGCAGGAGCTCGCCCTTCAGCAGGGCGCTGTAGTAGCGGTTGAGGTCACCGGTGGTGCTGATGACCTCGCCGGTCGCGCCGGACCACGCCGGGTTGTACTCCGTGGCGTCGTAGATCTCGGGGCCGGGGTTCGCCGCGTACAGCTTGGAGTAGCCGACGGCGTACGGGGCCGGCATCTTCGGGTCGGTGCCGGGGAAGGTCGTCTCGCGCAGGTTCAGGCGCTTGATGATGCGCCGCTCGGCCTCGTGGGCGTACGTGTTGCCCGTGACCTTCTCGATGATCATGCCTGCGAGCACGAAGTTGGTGTTGGAGTAGTTCCAGGACGTCCCGGGCTCGAAGTCCGGCTTGTAGGTGAGGGCCAGGTCGACGATCTGCCGGGGCGTCCACGCCTCGTAGCGGTGGGCCAGGAAGCCGGGGCCGTTCATGTGCTTCTGCCACTCCGGCGTGGACACCATGTCGTGCACACCGCTGGTGTGGTTGATGAGTTGACGTACCGTCACCTTGTTGCCGTCGTATCCGTTGCCCTGCAGCACGCCGGGCAGCCAGCGCTCCACGGAGTCGTCGAGGCTGAGCTCGCCCTCGGCCTCCAGCTGCAGAAGGACCACGGATATGAGGGACTTGGTGTTGCTGCCCGCGCGCAGGTGGTCCGCCGCGGTCCGCTTGCGCTTGGTCGCGGTGTCGGCGAAGCCCGCGGAGCCGAACCACTTGCCCTGCGGGCTGCTGACCTCGGCGGCGACGCCCGGCATCCCGGCCCGCTCAAGCGCGTCGAGCGCCCGCTGCGTGGCGTCGTGCCTCTTTCCCGCCCCCTCGGCCGCGGTTCCGGTCCCGGTGGCACCCGTCAGGACCATCGCGGCGCCGAGCGCCACGGCGAAGGTTCTGAGGACGTTCCGCTTACTGCGAGATCTGCGAATGGACATGCGTTTCCCATCCCCCAAACGGTGGAGCATGATCATCTGACGGAGGCAGTGTACGGGGCACCGGGGCGGCGGGGCCGCTCATTTATCCGCGGTGGAATCCGGTCCCGGGGAATGGCGCGTGAGTGAACTGGCCGCGTACGCAAGGAAGTTGGCCCGCTCCTTGGTCTACACCAACCAGACGTGTCCCAGTACTCTCATCCGCAGCCAGTACCACCCCATCCCCCCACCCAGGTTGCGTGCCGGCGCGGGCGACACCCTCTTCCCCCCTGCCTTCCACAGCCGGGTGACCTCCCCCATGCACCGCATCCAGGAGGACCACGGTGAAACTTCGCCGCACACGTTCCGCGCTCATCGGCGCCGTCTGCCTCGCCGCTTCCCTCGCCCTGACCACGGCGTCCGCCGACGAGCCCGCCGCCCCGCATCAGGCGGCAGCGAAGGTCGCGCTCAACAAGGTGGCCACGGCCAAGAACCCTACGGCCGGGACCGCGGGCCCCGGCGGCACCGTATGGATAGCCGAACGCGCGGGCACCGTACGGGTGTTGACCGACAAGGGGCTCAGCGAGCCGGTCCTCGACATATCCGCCGAGACCACCACCGACGGCGAACGCGGCCTGCTGGGGCTCGCGTTCGACAAGAAGTACGCGCACCTGTACATCTCGTTCACCAACCTCGAAGGCACCAGCACCGTGGACGAGTTCGCGGTGCGGCACGGCAGGATCCGGCCGGACACCCGGCGCACCGTCCTCACCCAGACGCAGCCCTACGCGAACCACAACGGCGGTGACATCAAGTTCGGCCCGGACGGCTACCTCTACATCGCCTTCGGCGACGGCGGCTCGGGCGGCGACCCGCACGGCAACGGACAGAACCTCGACACGCTGCTCGGCAAGCTGCTGCGGATCGATCCGAGCGGCGGCAAGCCGTACGCCGTCCCGTCGGACAACCCGTTCGTCGACGAGCCGGGCGCCAGGGACGAGATCTGGGCGTACGGGCTGCGCAACCCGTGGCGGTTCTCCTTCGACGCCCGCACGGGCGACCTGCTGATCGGCGACGTCGGCCAGAGCTCCTGGGAGGAGATCGACTGGGCCCCGGCGAGGAGCAGGGGCGGCGAGAACTACGGCTGGTCCCGGATGGAAGGCACCCACCCCTTCCGGGACGGCACCGAGCCCGCGAACCACGTCCCGCCGGTCCACGAGTACGACCGCACGGGCCTCGGCTGCTCGGTGACCGGCGGATTCGTCTACCGCGGCAGGGCGCTCCCGGCCCTGCGGGGGCAGTACGTCTTCAGCGACTACTGCGACGGCACCGTCCGGGCGCTGAGGATGAGGAACGGCAAGGTGACCGGCGTGAGCGATCTCGGGGTCAACGGCGGCGAGGTCGTCTCGTTCGCGCAGGGCCGCGACGGCGAGCTGTACGTGCTCGACATCGGCGGCAGCGTGTTCCGTATCGACCCGGCGTGAGGCCTCGCGGCTGAGCGGTCGCACAAACGTCCATCGCCCGCCGCCGGAGTCAGGAGTCCGGCGGACGCATGAGGTGCCGGGCATCGGGATACTCCGGAACCACCGGGTTGGGAACACAGCCCACTCAGCCCCTTCGGGCCGCCTCGGCACGGAGGGGCTGACCCGCGCGCCGGCCGAGGCGCCGGAAAGGCCCTACTCCTCGGGCACCGCGTTCCCCGAAGGGGCGTCGCTGCGTCCGTAGTGGTGGGTGGTGAACATGTAGACGAGGCCCGTGACCGCGACCACGCCGCCGCAGAGCAGCACGATCCAGTTGTCGTACCAGGGGTCCTCGGGGGTGCGGGGCCAGGCGATGTTGACGATGGCGAAGATGCCGTAGGCGAGTGCCCCGATGTTGACCGCAAGACCCCACCGGCCCAGGCGGTACTCGCCGCTCGGCCTCCAGCCCTTGAGGCGGGCCCGCAGCGCGGCCAGGACGACCATCTGGAAGGCGGCGTAGATGCCGAGGATCGCGAAGGAGACGATCTTGGTCAGGGCGTCGGCCGAGATCAGCGAGCCGAAGGCGATCAGCCCGGGGACGACGGCCGCGACCAGCAGCGCGTACTCGGGGACCGCGCGGGACGCCGAGAACTTCCGCAGCAGCCGGTGGCCGATGATCATCTCGTCCCGGGCGTAGGAGTAGATCAGCCGGCCCGCGGCGGCCTGGAGGCTGATCGTGCAGGACAGGAAGGAGATGAGGACGACGGCCATCACGGTGCGGGCGCCCGCCTCGCCGAGGGCGTCGAAGAGGACGTTGACCACCGGGTCGGTGTCCTTCCCCGAGATCACCGCCCGGTAGTCGACGACGGAGAGGAGCAGCGTCAGGCAGGTGAACGTCGCCGCGATCCCACCGACGTAGATGGTGCGGCGCATCGCCTTGGGGATCACCGTGCCGGGGTGCTTGACCTCTTCGGCGACGTCGCCGCAGGCCTCGAAGCCGTAGTACTGGTAGAAGCCGATGATCGCCGCGCCGAGGAAGACCGGCAGGTAGGAGCTGTCCCCGGCCGCGCCGTAGTCGTCGAAGAGGACGCCGAGGCCGTGGAAGCGGTGCGTGGTCAGCAGGATGACACCGACGACGAGTGCGCCGAGCAGCTCCGCGCTGAAGCCGATCAGCGCCGCCCACGAAAGGGCCTTCGTACCCGCGTAGTTGATGAGCACGGCGATGACGATCAGCGCGACCGTGCACAGCACGGTGGTGTGCACGGTGGGGCGGAAGCCGAGCAGGATCGCGATGTAGGGCCCCGCGCCGTACGCGACACTCGTGATCGTGACGAGCAGCGCCCACATGTAGATCCAGCCCGTCATCCACGCCCAGCGCGTGCCCCACAGCCGCCGCGCCCACGGGTAGACGCCGCCCGCGACCGGGTACTGGGCGACGACCTCGCCGAAGACGAGTGCGACGAGGAACTGGCCGCAGCCCGCCATGACGAAGGCCCAGATCATCGGGGGGCCGCCGTCGGCGAGAGCCGTGCCGAAGAGGGTGTAAGTGCTCACCACCGGCGAGAGGTAGGTGAAGCCGAGGGCGAAGTTCGCCCAGGGGCCCATCTCCTTGCGGAACTCCGACTTCTCTTCACCGGGCGCGGCGTCCGCGGTGCCGTCCGGCGCGGCGGGCACGGTCACTGGTGGCCGCCTTCCGTGCCGGTGGCCGCGGGGCCCGGCCTTGCGCTGATGAGGTCGGCCGCGCGCTCGGCGGCGAGCAGCACGGTGACCATCGGGTTGATGCTCGGCATGGTGGGGAAGATGGACGCGTCCACGATGCGCACGCCGTCGTGGCCGCGCAGCCGCAGCTGCGGGTCGACCACCGCCATCGGATCGTCCTCGGCGCCCATCCGGCAGGTGCCCGCCGGGTGGTAGACGGTGTGCGCGGCGCGCCGGCCGTACTCGGAGAGCTCGTCGTCCGACTGCACGTCCGGGCCCGGCGCCACCTCGCGCAGCAGCCAGTCGCTGAACGGCGCCGTGGCGGCCACCTCGCGGGCGATGCGCAGGCCGTCGACGATGGTGCGCTCGTCGTGGCCCTCGGGGTCGGTGAAGTAGCGGAAGTCCAGGGCGGGTTTGACGGAGGGGTCGGAGCTGCGCAGCCACATGCGGCCGATGGAGCGGGCGCGCGGCACGTTCGGGGTCATGCAGACGCCGTGCTCGGGCACGGGGTAGCCGAGGCGCTCGGTGTTGACGGTGAACGGCACCTGGTAGAAGTGGAACATCAGGTCCGGGCGCGGGCCGCCGCTCGCGTCGCGGCGCAGGAAGAGGCCGGCGTCGGAGTCCATGGCCGAGTTGGGCGGCAGCGGCCCGCGGGTCTCCCACACGATCACCGACTCGGGGTGGTCGAGGAGGTTCTCGCCGATCCCCGGCAGGTCCGCGCGCACCTCGATGCCCAGGTCGCGCAGGTGGTCGGCGGGCCCGATGCCGGAGAGCATGAGCAGCCGCGGCGTGTCGATGGCCCCGGCGCAGAGCAGCACCTCCGCCTCGGCCTCCAGCGTCGACACCGAGCCGTCGGGGTTGCGGACCTGGACGCGGGTGAAGCGGCCCTCGTCGTCGGGCAGCAGCTTGTACGCCCAGGTCTCCAGGCGCAGCGTCAGGTTTGGGCGGTCCATGATGGGGTGCAGGTACGCGACCGACGCGGAGGACCGCTTGTTGGTCTCCGGGTCGTAGGCGAGCGAGAAGAAGCCGGCGCCGTCGGTGAAGGGGCGGGCGTTGAAGTCGTCGACGGCCGGGACGCCGAGCCGGGTGGTCGCCGCCGTCACGAAGTCCTCGGCGATGGGGTTACGGTCGGCGGCGCCGACGGGCACGATGTTGTTCTGCAGCCGCGAGCGGTACGGCAGGATCGTCTCGGGGCCCCAGCCGTCGCAGCCGGCCGCCACCCATTCGTCGAGGTCCTGCGGGAACGGCAGGAAGCTGATGAGGGTGTTGTGCGAGGAGCAGCCGCCGAGCACGCGGGCCCGGGAGTGCAGGATGTGGGAGTTGCCGCGCGGCTGCTCCTCGGTGGTGTAGCCGTAGTCCAGTTCGGAGCCGAGCAGGTTGATCCAGTTGCGCAGCCGCAGCACGCGGTCGTCGCCGACGTCGCTGGGGCCGCCCTCCACCACGCACACCCGGGAGCCGGGGTCCTCGCTCAGCCGTGCGGCCAGTACGGAGCCGGCCGTGCCGCCACCGATGATCACGTAGTCGTAGGTCGTCGTCTCGTCGTCCATGCCGTCGCCCTCTCTCTCGCCGTGCCCGCTCAGCCCTTGAACCAGCCGGAGGGTGCCGGCCTCAGGTTCTGGTAGATGTGCTTGGCTTCCTGGTACTCGCGCAGGCCGGCCGGGCCGAGCTCCCGGCCGAAGCCGGAACGGCCGAAGCCGCCCCACTCCGCCTGCGGCACATAGGGGTGGAAGTCATTGATCCAGACCGTGCCGTGGCGCAGTGCGGCCGCGACGCGCTGGGCGCGGCTGGCGTCGTTCGTCCAGACGCCGCCGGCCAGGCCGTACCGCGTGTCGTTGGCCAGCTCCACGGCCTCCTCCTCGGTACGGAAACGTTCCACCGTGACCACCGGGCCGAAGACCTCCTCCTGCACGATGCGCATGGAGCGGTCGCAGTCGGCGTAGATGGTGGGCAGCAGGAAGAAGCCGCGGGACAGCTCGGCGTCGTCGGGGCGGCGCCCGCCGCAGACGAGGCGGGCGCCCTCGTCCCTGGCGATCTCCAGATAGCTCTCGACCTTCTCGCGGTGCTCCGCGGAGCTGAGGGGGCCGCTCTCGGTCTCCGGGTCGAGTCCGTTGCCGAGCCGGATGGCGCTCGCGCGCTCGGCCAGGCGTTCCACGAACCGGTCGTGCAGGGAGTCCTCCACGAGGAGCCGGGAGCCGGCCGAGCAGACCTGCCCCGAGTGCAGGAACGAGGCTTCGAGGGCATGGTCGACGGCGGTCTCGAAGTCGCAGTCGGCGAAGACCACGTTGGGGTTCTTGCCGCCGAGCTCAAGGGCGAGGTTCTTCACCCCGGGCGCGCACGCCTCCATGATCCGGCGGCCGGTGGCCAGGCCGCCGGTGAAGGAGACCAGGTCCACGTCGGGGTGGGCGGACATGGCCGCGCCCACGGTGGCGCCCGGCCCGAGCACCAGGTTGGCGACGCCGGCCGGGGCGCCCGCCTCGGCGATCAGCCGCATCATGTGGATCGTCGAGAGCGGGGTGATCTCGCTGGGCTTGAGCACGAAGGTGTTGCCCGCGGCCAGGGCCGGGGCGACCTTCCAGGAGGCCTGCAGCAGCGGGTAGTTCCACGGCGCGATGAGGGCGCAGACCCCGATGGGGTGGTGGGTGACGCGGCTGAGCACGTCCGGGCCGACGTCGACGACCCGGCCGCCGTCCTTGTCGGCGATCTCGCCGAAGTAGCGGAACGCGTTCGAGACGTCCTCGACGTCGATCCGCGCCTCCGCGAGCGTCTTGCCGGTGTCGAGGGACTCCACATGGGCGATCTCCTCCTGGTCCCGCAGGAGGAACCGCGCCACCCTCAGCAGTACGTCCGCCCGGTCCCGGGTGGGCGCCCCCGGCCACTCGCCGCGGTCGAAGGCCCGCCGGGCGGCCTGTACGGCGAGGTCGACGTCCGCCTCGTCGGCGTCGTCGACCTGCTGGACGACGGACGCGTCGTACGGATTGACCACATCCCGTCGTCCGCCTCGGACGGCCCCGGTCCACTCCCCGTCGACGAACAGTTCCGGCATCGTGGGCTCCCTCGCTCTCGTACCTGTCCGGTGCCGAGGGTCATCCGCCGGCACGCACGCCGCGCACCAACATCGTCCGATCAACGCGCACCGGCCACGGGGACGCACCGGCCGGGCGAGGGTTGGGCGCAGATGTGACCTGTTTGGGTTAGGGCAGGTGCCTTCCGGCACTTCCGGCACATGCCCCAGGGCGTGCGGCGGCTGTTGCCGGGCTATCGCCTGCCGCGGCCTGCGAGCGCTCCGCCCACACCGACGGCGACGGCCGCGCCCGCGGCGGACAGCAGGCGGGCGTGCTGGGAGACCCACATCTGGAGGCTGCGCGTGTGGGCACTGTCGTCGAAGCCACCGCGGGCTCCGTGGTCGCTCCCCTCGGCCTGGTCGACGGGCTCCCACAGGTTGCCCTCCCGCTCCGGCTCGGGTTCGTCGGTCTGCTGGGAGTCGTAGCCGGTATGGGCGAGGTAGCGGTCGAGGAGGGGTGCGGCGAACTTCTGCGCGAGGATCGTGGCGGCGGTGCTGCCGCCCAGCCAGTACTGCTTGCGCCGCGGGTGGTCGGCGGCGAACGCGATGGCGCGGGCAGCCACTTCGGGCTGGTAGATCGGGGCGACGGGCCGCGGGTGGCGCGGGAGCCGGGAAAGCACCCAGGAGAACTGCGGGGTGTTCACGGCAGGCAGCTGCACGAGGGTGACGCGCACCCCGCTGTGCTGGTGCAGCAGTTCGCAGCGGAGCGCTTCCGTGAAGCCGTTGATGGCGTGTTTGGCACCGCAGTACGGCGCCTGGAGGGGGATGCTCCTCGATCCCAGGGCGGAGCCGACCTGCACGATGGCGCCGCGGTCGCGGGCCTTCATCCGTTCGAGGGCCACCATCGTGCCGTGCACGAAGCCGAGGTAGGTCACCTCGGTGACCCTGCGGTACTCCTCGGGCGCGATCTCGTCGAACGGCGCGAACACCGAGGTGAACGCCGCGTTGATCCAGACGTCGATGGGCCCGAACCGCTGCTCCGCCCGGTCGGCGGCGGCCTCGACCGCCGCGTGGTCGGCCATGTCGGTGGGGATGGCCAGCGCCGTGCCGCCGGCCTCCTCGACATCGCGGACGGCGCCCTGGAGCCCCGCCTCTCCTCGGGCGAGGAGGACGACGTTGGCGCCGCGTCGGCCGAAGTGCTTGGCGGTGGCGCGGCCGACGCCCGCGCTGGCGCCGGTGATCACTACGTTCTGGGGCATCGCTGGGGCGGTCCTTTCGGGCGGTGCCGACCGGTGGTACTGGCCGGCCGGCTACAGGGGGTGGTCGTGCGTCCCGGCCGCGGGGTCCTCGGCGAGGCGCCCCGCGCACTCCAGGAGCAGCGCGTGGACGAAGGCCTGCGGGAGGTTGCCGCGCAGCTGGCGCTGGGTGATGTCGTACTCCTCGGAGAAGAGTCCGGGCGGTCCGCAGGCCGCCCGGTTCCGTTCGAAGAAGCGCAGGGCGCGCGCCGTGTGACCCTGCTGGTGCTCGGCCAGCGCCATCATGAATCCGCAGAGCAGGAAGGCGCCCTCGGCCTCGCCGAGCGCTCCCGGGTCCTGGCGGAAGCGGTAGACGTACTCGTCGCGGGCCAGGTCCCGCTGTACGGCGCGCAGGGTCGCGCGGGTGCGGGGGTCGTCGGCGGGCAGCGCGCCGCGGACGGGCGGCAGCAGGAGCGCCGCGTCGACGTCGGGGGCGTCCGGGGCCCGCTGCCAGTGCCCGTCGGGGTGCAGGCTGGTGCGTGCCGTCTCGGCGAGGACCGTGTCGGCGAGTGAGGTCAGGCGCCGGACCTCACCGCCGGCGCCGGGCAGCGCGGCGAGCGCGCGCAGACCGGCGACGCAGCTGAGCCGGGAGTGGGTCCAGAGCCGGTCGTCGATCTCCCAGATGCCGGCGTCGGGCCGCTTCCACAGCTGTTCGACCGCGGCGACGGCGGTCTGCGCGGCACGCCAGCCGTTCGGGTCGAGCCGGTCGGCGCGGCCCGCGGCGGCGAGCAGTTGCAGGGCCTCGCCGTACGCGTCGAGCTGGAACTGCTGGTTCACCCAGTTGCCGATCTTGTCGGTGCCTCCCGGGTAGCCCGGCAGGTCCAGCGTCCGTTCGGACGGCACCGCGTGGCCGGTGACGGTGTAGGCGGGTTTGAGGTCCGGTCCGTCCTGGAGGAGCCGGCCGGCGACGAAGCCGACGGCGGAGTCGAGCAGGGCGGTGGCGCCGACGCCGGCCGCGGCGATGCCCGCGTAGCACTGGTCGCGGATCCACGCGTAGCGGTAGTCGTAGTTGCGGCCGGCGCCCGAGCGTTCCGGCAGGCACATCGTGGCGGCGGCGACCATGCCGCCGCTGCTGCTGGTGAGGCCGCGCAGGACGGCGAGCGCGTGGTGGGCGTCGCGCGTCGCGATGGTCCTCGCGGGTTCGGGACAGGCCCGTGCCCACGATGCCTCGGTGGCGGCCCAGGCCGCGTCGGCCGCCACCGGTTCGCGGGGCAGGGTGCCGGGCGACAGTTCCAGTACGAGGTCGTGGTGCCCGCCCGGCGGCACGGTCAGGTCGAGGGCCAGCATCTCGCCGCCGGAGCCCGCGCGGCTCGTCCGGGCGTCCGCCGCGCCGGTCCAGCGCCAGTGCAGCGGCCCCGTCCTGCCCGTCCAGACCCCGCCGTGCTGTCGGATGTGGTGGCTGGCGTCGCCGCCGAACGCGCCCCGCGGCTCGAACAGTACGCGGACCCGCGCGGGGCAGTCCGTGGCCAGGACCCGGCGCAGCAGCACCACGCGGTCGGGGTCGCCGGGGAAGGCGAGGGCTTCCCGGCACTCGACGGGGCCTTCGGCGGTGATGAAGCGGCTGCGCCAGATCAGGCTGCCCGTCTCGTAGAAGCCGCCCCATACGTGCCGGGGGTCGAGCGGGGTGACGGCGTAGGTCCCGTCTCCTCCCACGAGCGCCGAGAACACGGCGTCGGAGTCCCACCGCGGCGCGCACATCCAGGCGATGTCCCCGTGCGGGCCGACCAGCGCGCCCCGTTCGCCGTCGGCCAGCAGAGCGTATTCACGCAGCACGTGCGGAGGGAACGCGGGGCCGGTGTCGGCCGGGTCCGGCGTGTGCATGGGGCGGCGTCCTCTCCGGGCTGGGTGGGTCGGGGGGGGCGGGCGGCGGTCAGGAGATGCGGTAGGGCTCGGCCGCTTCCTGCCGGAGGGTCAGGCCGAGCCCGGGTTCGCCGGAGGCGCCCGGCCGGATCGAGCCGCCGCCCGGATCGAGCACGCCGTCGAAGAGCAGCCGCTCGATGCGGACGTGGTCGTGGAACCACTCCAGATGGCGGATGTTGGGTACGGCCGCCGCAGCATGGGCGTGCAGGTGCGGGGCGCAGTGTCCGGAGACCGGCAGCCCCGCGGCCTCGGCGAGCGCCGCGACGCGCAGCCATACGGTGATGCCGCCGCAGCGGGTGACGTCGGCCTGGAGGCAGTCCACGGCGCCCGCGTCGAGCATGTGCCCGAAGTAGGACAGGGTGTATCCGTACTCTCCGGCGGCGACGTCGGTCGCCGTCGCGTCACGGATCCGTGCGAGGCCCGGCAAGTCGTCCGAGGAGACCGGTTCCTCGAGCCAGGTGACACCCTGGCCGTCGAGGTGCCGGGCGAGCCGGACGGCCTGCTTGACGGAGTACGCGCCGTTGGCGTCGACGTACAGCTCGGCGTCGTCCCCGATGGCGCGCCGGGCACGGGCGACGCGTTCGCGGTCCCGCCGCTCCTCCCGCCCCCACGACGCACCGATCTTGATCTTGACGCGGGGGATGCCCTGCTCCTCGACCCAGCCGCGCAGCTGACGGTGCTGCTGTTCGTCGTCGTACGTGGTGAAGCCACCGCTGCCGTACACCGGCACCGTCGTCCGGCTCGCGCCGAGCAGCCGCACCAGCGGGAGGCCGAGCAGGCGGGCCTTGAGGTCCCAGAGGGCGATGTCGACGGCGGAGAGGGCGCCGGCGGCCACCCCGGGGCGGCCCGCGTTGCGCAGCGCGCGATGCATGGCCTCATTCGCCCCGGGCACGTCCCAGACGCACCGGCCCGTCACCACCGGCGCCAGCTGATCCGTGACGACCGGCGCGGTGGCAGGCGCCCCGTAGGTGTAGCCGAGACCCACCGTGTCCCCGCAGTGCGCCCGGACCAGGACCAGGGTGGTCGAGCTCCATGTCAGGGTGCCGTCGCCCTCCGGCGCGTCCGTGGGGACGGTGTAGACGGCCACGTCCACACCGTCCACCGACGGATCGTCACCGAGGAGGGCACCGGGGTTCATGCGCCGTCCGACTCCCCCGCCTTCGAGTCGCCGCCGGAGCCGCGACCCGGCAGCATCTCCTGCACCTTCGCCTTGAAGCCCTGCCGGATCATGCCCATCCGGTCGCTGTCGCCCTTCACGATGGCCGACGCGGCGGCCTCGATCTGGTCGAGGTCGGCGTGCGGCGGGATCGGCGGCACGTCGGGGTCGGTGCGGAAGTCGATGACGAACGGCCGGTCGGCGCCGAGCGCACGGTGCCAGGCGGCCTCCACGTCGCCCGGCTTCTCCACGCGTACGCCGTCGAGACCGATGGACCTGGCGAAGTCGGCGTAGGGCACGTCGGGAAGCGCCTGCGAGGGAAGGAACTGCGGGGCTCCTGACATCGCCCGCATCTCCCAGGTGACCTGGTTGAGGTCCTGGTTGTTGAGCACGGCCACGATCAGTCGCGGGTCCTGCCACTCCTGCCAGTACTTGGCGATGGTGACGAGCTCGCCCATGCCGTTCATCTGCATGGCGCCGTCGCCCACGATGGCGATGGCGGGCCGCTCCGGGTGGGCGAACTTCGCGCCGATCACGTAGGGGACGCCGGGCCCCATGGTGGCGAGGGTGCCGGACAGGGAGCCGCGCATCGTGCCGCGCAGGCGCAGGTGCCGCGCGTACCAGTTCGCGGCGGAGCCGGAGTCGGCGGCGAGGATCGCGTCGTGCGGCAGCAGGGCGTCGAGCGCGTGCACCACGTACTCGGGGTTGATGGGGTCGGCCTCCACCGCGGCGCGCCGCTCCATCACCTCCCACCAGCGCGCGGTGTCCTTCTCGATCTTCTTCCGCCAGGAGCCGTGCTTCTTCTTCTTGAGGTGTGGCAGCAGGGCCTTGAGCGTCTCCTTGGCGTCGCCCACCAGATTGACCTCGAAGGGGTACCGCAACCCGATCATGTGCGGGTCGATGTCGATCTGCACCGCCCTGGCCTGGTCGAGATCAGGCAGGAACTGGGAGTACGGGAAGCTGGAGCCGATGACCAGCAGGGTGTCGCACTTCTGCATCAGCTCGTACGACGGGCGGGTGCCCAGGAGGCCGATGGACCCGGTCACGTACGGCAGGTCGTCGGGCAGCGCGTCCTTGCCGAGGAGCGCCTTGGCGACCCCGGCGCCCAGCGTGTCGGCGAGCTGCTCGACCTCGGCGCGCGCGCCGCGGGCGCCCTGGCCGATGAGGACGGCGACCTTCTCCCCCGCGTTGAGAATCTCGGCGGCCTTCATGAGCTCGTCCGCGGCGGGGACCGGCGCGTACGAGGCCATGCCGAGGCTGGAGGGCACCATCTTGAAGTCGTGGGTCGGCGGGGAGTAGTCCAGTTCCTGCACGTCGGCGGGGATGATGATCGCGGTCACCGTCCGGCGCGCGTACGCGGTGCGCATGGCCCTGTCGATGACGTTGGGCAGCTGCTCGGGGACGGTCACCATCTCGCAGAAGTCGGAGGCGACGTCCTTGTAGAGGCTCAGCAGGTCGACTTCCTGCTGGTAGGAACCGCCCATGGCGGAGCGGTTGGTCTGGCCGACGATCGCGACCATGGGCACGTGGTCGAGCTTCGCGTCGTAGAGGCCGTTCAGCAGATGGATGGCGCCCGGGCCCGAGGTCGCCGCGCACACGCCCACCTTGCCGGAGAACTTCGCGTAGCCGACGGCCTCGAAGGCGGACATCTCCTCGTGCCTGGACTGGATGAACTGCGGGTTGTTGTCCGCTCGTCCCCAGGCGGCGAGCAGACCGTTGATGCCGTCCCCCGCGTAGGCGAAGACGCGCTCGACATCCCATTCACGCAGTCGCTGGAGGACGTAGTCGGAGACTTTGGTGGACACAGAATCGGCCTTTCTGAGGTGAGGGGTCGAAGAACGGGGGGTGGGCGTCAACGGCGATACCGGCGGGCCAGTGCTGTCACGCCGATCGCCGCTGTCGCACCGATGGCGCTCACCGCCGATGCGGTGGCCAGGCGCCCTGCCCAGGGCGGGACGGCGGGGCGGGAGCTGAGCTTCTCCGGGTGGTCGCTCGGCAGCGGGCCGTCCAGGGCGAGCGCCAGGGCCTCGGCCAGGTGCATCGCCCGGCGGCCCGTGCCGCCCTGCTCGATCTGGGTCCTGCAGCTGAAGCCGTCCGCGAGCACCAGGGCGTCGGGCGCGGCCTCCCGCACGGCGGGCAGCACGCCGAGCTCGCCGACCGCCATCGACACACCGTAATGATCACGTTCGAAGCCGAAGTTGCCCGCGAGTCCGCAGCATCCGGCGTCCAGCACATCGGCCTCGATGCCCGCGCGGCGCAGCAGTTCCCGGTCGGCGTCGTACTTCATCACGGCGTGCTGGTGGCAGTGGGTCTGCACGGTGGCGGTACGAGCGAGCCGGGGCGGCCGCCAGCCGTCGGGGGCCTCGTTGACCAGCAGTTCCGAGAACGTCCTGAACTGTTTGGCCAGGCGGTGCGCGTCTTCGTTGTCCGGCAGCAGCTCGGGGGCGTCGGAGCGGAAGACCGCGGTGCACGAGGGCTCAAGGCCGACGACCGGGGTGCCTGCCGTGATCCAGGGGCGCAGCACGTCGAGAGTACGGAGCAACACCCGCTCGGCGGTGGCGAGTTGGCCGGTGGAGATCCAGGTCAGGCCGCAGCACACGGCGCGGGTGGGCACCGCGACGTGGAATCCGGCGTCTTCCAGGACGCGGACCGCCGCCTTGGCGATGGCGGGGTGGAAGTGCGTCGAGAAGGTGTCCGGCCACAGCACGACGGCGCGCGGATCGTGCGGGTCCGGCTCGGGCGTCGCCCGGTTCTTCCACCACTGGACGAAGTTCTCCTCGGCGAACACCGGCGCCCTGCGCTCCCCGGCGACGCCCGCGAGCCGTTTGCCCGCCCGGGCCAGGCCGGGGGCGTGCAGCGCGGCGTTGGCAAGGCGCGGGGCGAGCGCCGAGAGCCGGGCCCACAGCGGCAGCCAGCCCATGGAGTAGTGCGCGGCGGGCCGCAGCCGTCCGGCGTAGTGGTGGGAGAGGAACTCCGCCTTGTAGGTGGCCATGTCGACGCCGGTGGGGCAGTCGGACTTGCAGCCCTTGCAGGCCAGGCAGAGGTCGAGTGCGTCACGCACCTCACCGGAGCGCCAGCCTTCGGTGACCGGTGAGTCGGCGTGGCCGCCCAGCATCTCGAAGAGCAGCCGCGCGCGGCCCCGGGTGGAGTGCTCCTCCTCACCGGTAGCCCGGTAGGACGGGCACATGACGCCGCCTTCGTGGCTACGGCAGTTGCCGATTCCGACGCAGCGCTTCACCGCCTGGGTGAAGGAGTGGTCGTCGTCCGGGTAGCCGAAGTGCGTGGTCAGGCCGGCCGGTCGCCAGTCGGTGCCGAGCCTGAGGTTCTCGTCCACCCGGTGGGGCGCGACCACCTTGCCGGGGTTCATCCGGTCGTCGGGGTCGAAGAGCGCCTTGACCCGGCCGAACGCCTCGATGATCCGTGGGCCGAACATGCGCGGCAGCAGCTCCCCGCGGGCCTGTCCGTCACCGTGCTCCCCGGAGAGCGACCCGCCGTAGGAGCAGACGAGGTCGGCGGCGCGGAACAGGAACTGCCGGAAGGCCGAGACGCCGTCGGCGGTCAGGAGGTCGAAGGGGATGCGGGTGTGCACGCATCCCTGGCCGAAATGCCCGTACAGGGACGGGTGGTCGTAGCCGAACTCCGCGAAGAGTTCCTTGAGGTCGCGGAGGTAGTCGCCCAGCCGGTCCGGCGGTACGGCGGAGTCCTCCCAGCCCTCCCAGGTCTCGCGCTCGTCGAGCGGGCGCGCGGTGACGCCGAGCCCGGCCTCCCGGGCCTTCAGCATCCGCTGCTCGCGGTCGTGGTCGTCGGAGAACGCCACGGTGTCGTCCTGCTCGCCGCGCCCCAGCGCCGCGAGCAGCTCCCGTGCCTGCTGGTCGACCTCTTCCCGGCTGTCGCCGGTGAACTGCAGCAGCAGCCAGCTCTCCCCCGCCGGGAAGTTGTCGAGCGAGTCGAGGTAGGCGCCCTTTGCGCGCATGAGCTGTGCCATGCGGCCGTCCAGGGCCTCCAGCTGTGTCGGCCGACTGTGTTCGAGCAGGCGCGGCACGTCGTCGGCGGCTGCGCAGATGTCGCTGTAGCCGAGGACCAGCATGGCCTCGGTCGAAGGGGCAGGCACCAGCTCCAGTTCGGCGCGCAGGACGGTGACGAGGGTCCCTTCGCTGCCGACGAGCGCCCGGGCGACGTCGAAGCCGTTCTCGGGGAGCAGAGAGTCCAGGTTGTAGCCGGAGACGCGCCGTGGAATGCGCGGGAAGCCCTGGCGCACCTCGCCCAGGCAGCTGCCGATGATCTCGCGCAGCCCCCGGTACAGCTCCGCGCGCCGGCCGCCCGCCGCGATGATCTCCTCGTACTCCGCGTCCGAGGTCGGGCCCACCCACATCCGGGTGCCGTCGTAGGTCAGGACTTCGAGGCGCCGTACGTTGTCGACGGTCTTGCCGTACGCCTGCGCGGAGGCTCCGCAGGAATTGTTGCCGATCATGCCGCCGAGCGAGCAGTGGCTGTGGGTGGACGGCTTGGGGCCGAACTTCAGTCCGTACCCGGCGAGCTGCCGGTTCAGTTCGTCGAGCACGAGGCCCGGCTCGACGACACAGGTCCGCGCCTCGGGGTCGACGGACAGGACCCGGTGGCAGTGTTTCGTCCAGTCGATGACGACCGCCGTGTTGGTGCACTGGCCGCCGAGGCTGGTCCCGCCGCCCCGGGACAGGACCGGAGCGCCGAACCGCGCGCAGACGGCGACCGCCTCGGCCCCCGCCTCGACCGAACGGGGGACCACGACCCCGAGCGGCACCTGCCGGTAGTTGGAACCGTCCGTGACGTACGCGCCACGGCTGCCCGCGTCGAAGCGCACCTCGGCGTCGACCCGTTCGAGCAGCGCACGCTCGAGCCCGGCGACGTCCACGGATGCGGCGTCCACGGAGGCGCCCATCACCGTGTGCCTTCCGCGTCGGCGCCGGGCCCTGGCGATGTTTCCATGGCTTCATTCACTCCTCTGTCGCGCCGTCCGACAACCGGAACCCGCCGGTTCTCAAAGCGGGTAACCGCCCGGACGGACGAGGAAACACGGTGAGCACCGCTGCCCTGCCCGCTCGCCGGAAAGTCGCCGGAAGGCAGGGGCGATGAGAAAATTTCAGGGTCAACCCGGCCGACCGAGGAGACGAGCTGACATGTCGAACCCACAACAGCCCGAACTGCGGCGGAGCAAGAAGGGCGCGGCGACCCCGCAGGAGAGCAGGTCGACCAAGGCGTCGGAGCCCGGCACCGCACAGGGCAAGGGGAACGCGGCCCACGGCACCGACAAGGGCGCCAAGGGCGGCGGGACGCCGCCGGAGCAGGCGCCCGACCACCCGTAAGCCTCCCCGGCGGACGCGGGACGGGCGGACGGGGGGACGGGCAGCGCGAAACGTGCTGCGCGGCGCCTAGTACGTCCAGCGCAGCAGCGCTCCGAGTCCTCCGGCCGGAATGTCGGCGGCTCCCGCCTCGTCCCGAGCCGATCCGCCGGACCCGTCGGACCCGTCCGACCTGTCGAGCGCGGACTGCGCCGACTCGTCGGGCAGCGGGATGATCCGTACGTCGGCTCCCGTCACGGCGGCCGACCGCAGGAGCGCGTCGTCCGCGCGTACGGCCACGGGGTCGCTCCCGCCCAGGGCGTGCGCGTCGTTCCTGCGCACCGCGATCTGGTCCGGTCCGGGGCCCACCCAGACCTCGCGGGCCAGGTCCGGTCCGTCGGGCTTGACGAGCAGCGTGTCCATGCGGTGCTCACGAGCCGCTTCCACCACGGCGGGAACGCCCTCGACCGCGTCCGTCGGCCTGTCGGTGCCGACGCGTCCGGCGCGGAAGCGGTCGAGCGCCTCCTCGACGCGCCGGTCGGCGTGCCGGCGACGGGCTCGCTCGATGGCCTCCTCCAGGGCGGCCGAATCGGATCCGGCGGCCCGGCCGCCGTGCTCCGTCTCGACGGTCACCTCGCGGACGGCGTCGGGGAGCTTCGCGTGCACGGAGGGCCGCTCGCGGGGATCGCCGACCAGGACCACCAGCTCCGCGCCGGACTTCTCGTACTCCCTGGTCAGCGCTTCGGCGATCTCGCCCGCGTTGTGCTCCCAGGTGTTCTCCACCTTGAGCTGGAAGTGCCGCTCGGACCAGTCCGCGGAGCCGGTGCGGTGGACCGGCCGCTGCCGGCCCTCCACTCCCCCGGCGTCCTGGGGTCCGGCCGCGCCGCGGAGTTCGAAGTCGGCGCCGGTGCGGTCGATGTACGCCACGAGGCAGTCGGGGTCCTGGCCCGCGAGTTCAAGCAGCGGCGTCAGGTGGGGCAGCGGGGCCCAGCTCGCGATCTGACCCTGCGGGGGCCGGGAGAGACGGCGGCTGAGCACCACCTCGCCGCCGGTGGCGAAGACCACGCGGCCGCTCGGGTACTCGGCCGCGGCCGTACGGGTCAGGACCTTCTCGACCGCGTCCGCGGTCGCCGCGTCGGCGCCCTGCTCCTCCAGTGAGCGCCTGACCTCCCGCACGGAGAGTTCACGCCGCTTGGCGCCCGCCTCGTCGGGCCGGCCGGGATCGAGGTACACCGTGGCCCAGGGGCCGGGGCGGTCGAAGAGCGGGCCCAGGAACGACAGCTGCATGTTTCCTCCTCGTTCACGCCGTTTCCACCGGTTTCATCCCGGTTCGAGGAGCGCGTACCCGGCCGTCCGCATGCAACACCCACCCGCGGGGCCTCGTCGCGAGTGGCGAAGCGGTTACGCCTGGTACTCCGTGAGGTCGATGGCGTGGATGCGCAGCGGGTAGCCGTGGACCGGGTGCGTCGTCTCCCGTTCCGGCACCATGCCGAGTTTGCGGATGACGTTCTCGGAGGCCTGGTTGTCCAGCCGGTCGATGCTGATGACACGGTCGAGGCCACGGTCCTGGAGGGCGAACTCCAGGGTGGCCTGGGCGGCTTCGGAGGCGTAGCCCTGGCCCCAGAACTGTGAACCGAGCCGCCAGCTGATCGCCACCTCGGAACTCACCTCCGGCAGGAACTCGGGCACGGACAGGCCGGTGAAGCCGACCAGTTCGCCGGAGGCGAGGAGTTCGACGGCGAAGAGGCCGAAGCCCTCGTCGTCCCACTCCTCCTCCCAGCGCTCGATCTCCTCCGCCGTGCGGTCCAGGTCGTACACCGAACCGTCGTCGACCCAGTGCATGACGCGTGGGTCCGCGTTGATGTCCGCCATGGGCGCGAGGTCGTCGTCGTGCCAGCGACGCAGGATGAGGCGGGGTGTGCGGATCTCGGTCATGGGCCCATCCTGCCGAAGGCGGGAGCCTCAGCGGTAATCAGCCCGGCCGCGCCCACCGCTCGTGACCTCGGCTCACGCCGGGCGCAGCCACAGAGTGGCCAGCGGCGGGAGCGTCACGCTCAGCCGTCCGCGGCCGTCTGCGCCCGCCTCCGGCTCGGGCCGCAGCGGCCCAGGGTTGCGGACGTCGCCGCCGCCGTACCGGGCCTCGTCCGTGTTGAGGGTCTCCCGCCAGACGCTGGCCGAGTCGGGCACGGTCAGCGCGTAGTCGTGGCGGACCACGGGTGAGAAATTGCACACGGCGAGGAGCGGGGTGCCGTCCTTGGCCCACCGGAGGAACGCCACGACGTTGTCGTGCGCCGCGTCCACCACGACCCACGAGAACCCCGCCGGTGACGTGTCCTGCTCCCACAGGGCGGGCGCGTCCCGGTACTGGTGGTTGAGGTCCCGCACCAGCTCCCGCACGCCATGGTGGTCGCCCCGCGCCGGCCAGTCCTCCGACAGGAGGCCCCAGTCGAGTCCATGCTCCTGCGACCACTCGGCGCCCTGCGCGAACTCCTGGCCCATGAAGAGGAGTTGCTTGCCGGGGTGGGCCCACATGTAGGCCAGGTAGGCGCGGTGGTTGGCGCGCTGCTGCCACCAGTCGCCCGGCATCTTCGACACCAGCGAGCGCTTGCCGTGGACGACCTCGTCGTGCGAGAGCGGCAGGAGGTAGTTCTCGCTGTACGCGTAGACCATGGCGAAGGTGAGGTCCGAGTGGTGGTACTGGCGGTGCACGGGTTCGTGCGCGACGTACTCCAGGGAGTCGTGCGACCAGCCCATGTTCCACTTCATGCCGAAGCCGAGACCCCCGACGCCGCCGGGCCCGCTCTCGTGGGTGGCCCGGGTGACGCCGTCCCACGCGGTCGACTCCTCGGCGATGGTGACGGCCCCGGGGCAGCGGCGGTACACCGTGGCGTTCATCTCCTGGAGGAAGGCGACCGCGTCCTCGTTCTCCCGGCCGCCGTGGGCGTTGGGCGCCCACTGGCCCTCCTCGCGGGAGTAGTCGAGGTAGAGCATTGAGGCGACGGCGTCGACGCGCAGGCCGTCGATGTGGAACTCCTCGCACCAGTACGTCGCGTTGGCGACGAGGAAGTTGCGGACCTCCTTGCGGCCGTAGTCGAAGGTGAGGGTCCCCCAGTCGGGGTGCTCAGCGCGCCGGGGGTCGGCCGGCTCGTAGAGGTGCTCCCCGTCGAAGGCGGCGAGTGCCCAGTCGTCGCGCGGGAAGTGCGCGGGCACCCAGTCCATGAGCACGCCGATGCCTGCCCGGTGGAACGCGTCGACGAGGTGCTTGAAGTCGTCGGGGGTGCCGAGGCGGGCGGTCGGCGCGTAGAAGCCGGTGACCTGGTAGCCCCAGGAGCCGCCGAAGGGGTGCTCGGCGACGGGCATCAGCTCGACGTGGGTGAAGCCGAGGTCCGACACGTAGGCGGGCAGCTGCTCGGCGAGCTCGCGGTAGCCGAGTCCCGGGCGCCAGGACGCCAGATGCACTTCGTAGACCGAGAACGGCGCCTCGTGGACGGGCACGTCGCCGCGGCGCCGCATCCACTCCGCGTCCCGCCATTCGTATCGCGGGACGTCGACGACCGAGGCGGTCGCCGGGGGTGCTTCGGTGCGGCGGGCCATCGGGTCGATGCGCAGGGTGTGGCTGCCGTCGGGGCGCGTGATGTCGAACTTGTAGAGGGTGCCCTCGCCGAGCCCGGGCACGAACAGCTCCCAGACGCCGGACGAGCCGAGCGAGCGCATGGGGTAGGCGGTTCCGTCCCAGTGGCAGAAGTCGCCGCAGACCCGCACGCCCCTGGCGTTCGGCGCCCACACCGTGAAGCGGGTGCCCCGTGTGCCCTGGTGGGTCATCGGGTGCGCCCCCAGCGCGCGCCACAGCTCTTCGTGGCGGCCCTCGCCGATGAGGTGCAGATCGAATTCGCCGAGGGCTGGCAGGAAGCGGTACGGGTCGCCCGTCTCGATCTCCGCGTCCGGGTACGTCACGCGCAGCTCGTACTCCGGCATGGAGGTGCCCGGGGTCAGGGGCAGGACTCCTGAGTGGAAGCCGTCGCCCACGTCGTTCAGCCGCATGCTCCGTCCGTCCACGACGAGCCGAACCGCCTCGGCGTGCGGGCGCAGGACCACGAAGGCGATGCCGCCGGGCGCCGGATGTGCGCCGAGCACGGCATGCGGGTCGTGGTGCGTGCCCGCCAGCAGCCGGTGCCGGTCCTCCGCGTCGAGCGGCGCCTCGGGGAGAAGGCCGCTGTCGGTGACCCGCGGGGTGTCGGCGGGTGCGGGCTTCGGGCGGCGGGCTCGGGGGCGCTGGAGGAGGGCGGCCGCCGGTTCAGGAGCGGACGTATCGGTGGTGGCCACGGATGAGCTCTCCTCTGGAGGGTGGGGGTGGAGGGTGACGGGTGGACCGAGGGAATGCAGAAACGTTTCGTCAGTGCGGTGGGCTTCGCTGTCAGGGGCCCTCCGCGAGCCGGGCGAGCGCCGCCATGGGCACGGGCAGCCACTCGGGGCGGTGCCTGGCCTCGTACAGCGCTTCGTACACCGCCCGGTCCGTCTCATGGGCCCGCAGCAGCGCGGAGTCCGCGCGTGGGTCCCATGCCGCCGCGGCGGCGTAGCCCGCGCAGTACGCCTCCCGGCAGCTGTTCGCCCACTGCGGCTGCCAGGGGCGGTCGGAGTGCGCCGCGTAGTCGAACGAGCGGAGCATTCCCGCGATGTCGCGCACCGGGGCCTGCAACTGTCTGCGCTCGGTGAGCGGCCGGGCCGGTTCGCCCTCGAAGTCGATGACGAACCAACGCTGGCCGGCGCGCAGCACCTGGCCCAGATGCAGATCGCCGTGGATCCGCTGGTCCGCCCGTTCCTGGCCGCCCGCGGCGACGGCGTCGTAGGCGGCGCGCAGCCGGGGCACGTACGGAGCGAGCGCCGGCACCTGGCTCGCGGCGGCCTCCAGGCGTTCGGTCATCGCGGCGGCGAGCTCGCCGCCCGCGCGGCGGTCGGGCGGGCGTGGCGGGAAGACCTCGGCCAGTGCCAGGTGCACCTCGGCGGTGGCGCGCCCGAGTTCGTACGACTCGGCGGTGAAGTCCTGGCCCGCCGCGAGGGACTGCAGCGCCATCGTCCAGCCGTCCGTCGCGTCGCGCAGGAAGGGCTGGAGCACGCCGAGGGTCGTCCTGCGCGGTTGTGTGGTCCAGAACCAGGCCACAGGGGCGGGCACGCGTGCGCAGCCGCCGCCGGCGAGGGCCCAGGGGACTTCCAGGTCGGGGTTGGTGCCGTACTGGATGCGGCGGAAGAGCTTCAGGATGAAGCGGTTGCCGTACACCAGTGAGGTGTTGGACTGCTCGCCGTCGAGGAGCCGGGGGGTGAGGCCGGCGGGGACCACGGCCCCGGCGTCGCGCTCGAAGCGCAGGGGGCCCGCCTCGCCCGGTGTCCGCAGACGTTCCAGGAGCAGCCCGGCGGACCGGGGGTCCAGCAGGGCGTCGTACACGCTGAGCCCGGCGAGCGGACCCGCGGTGGGCCTGCCGATGACCGCGTGGTGGAGCCGCGGCGGCAGTTCCTCGCGGATGCCGAGCAGGAGCTGGTAGCAGTGCGGCGACGTCCCGTCGTGGCGGGTGCTGATCAGCAGATGCAGGCAGCCCGGGTGCAGCGTGGTCATCGACACCACGGAGAGATCCGTGATGGGCCATCCCTTGGCCGCGAACCAGCGCTGCTTCGGGAGCCACTCGGTGAGCAGCCCGGCCAGCGACCTCAGCACCAGTGGCGGGCTGAGGCTGTCCTGCGAGAGCGGTGCGGTCTTGAGCATGCGACACATCCCTTCAGAGGCGCACGGCGGGGGCCACCGGACGGGGCAGGGGAAGGTGGTCGCGCAGGCGGAACCAGTAGAAGCCGTGGCCCGCGAGGGTGAGGAGGTAGGGCAGCTCGCCGATCGCGGGGAACCGCACTCCTCCGATGAGTTCGACGGGGTGGCGTCCGTCGAAGGTCTGGAGGTCGAGTTCGGTGGGTTGGGCGAAGCGGGAGAAGTTGTGGACGCACAGGACGAGGTCGTCTTTGTATTCGCGGAGGAAGGCGATGACGGCGGGGTTGGAGGAGGGGAGTTCGGTGTAGGAGCCGAGGCCGAAGGCGGGGTTCTGTTTGCGGATTTC